>CALMWJ010000117.1 GCA_937873525.1 uncultured Peptococcaceae bacterium
TGAAGCCGAAGCGCCTGGCCACATCAATTAGGGCATCGTCCTTCAGCAAGTCGCCGATATCCAGGTTGTTCTTTTTTAAGTCGTGCTCGATCAGGTCGCGGCCTTTGATCAGGTTTTCGGATTTCTTTCCTTTTTTGAACCAGGCCCGGATTTTACTGCGTGCCTGGGAGGTACGGACGATGTTGAGCCAGTCCAGCTTCGGTCCGGCGGCAACCTTGGAGGTCATGATCTCGATGATGTCGCCGTTTTTAAGCTGATAATCCAGCGTCACGATGCGGCCGTTGACCTTGCAGCCGATGCAGCGGTGTCCGATGTCTGAATGGACCCGATAGGCAAAATCCAGCGGGGTCGATTGGGCAGGAAGCTCAATGACATCCCCTTTCGGAGTAAATACAAAAACAATATCCTCAAACATGTCCAGCTTGAGCATTTCGATGTATTCATCGGTATCCTTGATTTCGGACTGCCATTCCAAACTCTGGCGAAGCCATTCAAAATAACGGTCATAAGACTTCTCTTCGCCCTCTTTATAAATCCAGTGGGCGGCAACGCCATATTCCGCCACTCGGTGCATGTCCTCCGTCCTGATCTGGATCTCGAAGGGTTCACCGTCAACCCCCATGACCGTCGTGTGGATCGATTGGTACATGTTTTCCTTCGGCATGGCAATAAAATCTTTGAATCGGCCAGGGATCGGCTTCCAGATCGTATGGATGATTCCCAGGGAAGCGTAGCAATCCTGGATGGTTTTGACGATGATCCGGATGGCCACCAGGTCATAGATTTCCGATATTTCTTTGCCCTGGTTGATCATTTTCTTATAGATGCTGTAGCAATGCTTCGGCCGTCCCTTGATGTCGGCCTGGATCCCTTCGGACTCCAGACGCTGCCGCATCAACGTGATGACCTCGTCGATATAATGCTCTCTTTCCGATCTCAGGTTTGCCAGGGCATCCATGATATAGAAATATTTTTCCGGATCCAGGTACCGCAGTGAAAGATCTTCCAGTTCGTTTTTCAGACTGAAAATACCCAGTCGATGGGCCAGCGGAGCATAGATTTCCAGCGTCTCTTTAGCAATCTCCTGCTGTTTGGCCGGAGAATGGACGTCCAGGGTCCTCATGTTGTGCAAACGGTCCGCCAGCTTAATCAGGATCACACGGATATCTTTAGCCATGGCCAGGAACATTTTCCGGAAGCTCTCCACCTGTCGTTCCGCTTTGGACCGGCACTCCAGCTTGCTCAGCTTGGTAACGCCATTAACCATCAGGGCGATGTCCGCCCCGAATTCTTTTTCGATGGCCTCGATGGTTATATCCGTATCCTCCACCACATCGTGCAGCAAGCCGGCGCGCACCGACGCCGCATCCATCCCCATATCCGCAAGGATGCAGGCCACGGCCAAACAATGGGTAATATAGGGAACTCCGGATTTGCGGAACTGGGATTTGTGAGCTTCCGCCGCGAAATCAAAGGCAAGCTGGATCTTTTCCGCTTCCTGGGGATGAGGATATTTGGATTTCAGCCAATTCAGGGATTTTTGTTCATGGATGAACAACTCTTGAGCAGTCATAACCTCATCCTCCTTCTCCTTTATGATTCATCAGGCAATATGGGACGGCTGATGCTTTCCAGCAAAAGATCCATGTTATCCGAAAATGCCAATTCTGCATATTCGGCAAAAGCCATGCTTTCATCCTGGCCTTCCAGATAACGGCTGGAGTGATTCAGGTCAAGCTTGGAGGGCGGGGGCGGCGCCATGTGGATGTAACGACGGCCGGCGTCCTGCTCCCGCAGCAGAAGGCCCAGCTCCTCCAGTATGCCGAGGCAGGCTGCCACGGTCCTTTCGCCGATGTCTTTGAGTCCCTTGGCCTTCAAGGCTTCCACGATTTCCAGATTGGTCATGGACAATGGATTCTGACGCTTGGCCTCTTCCCTGAGATAGAGGTAGAACTGACCCAACGCATTCCGGTCCGGCGCTGTGCTTTGAAGGATGAACTGGTTCAGCTGGTGGTCCTCCCTGCCATACAAGAGATGGATCCGGGCAGGCAATCCATCTCTGCCAGCCCGGCCGGACAATTGATTATATTCGGATTTGGCAAAACACATATGGTATAGCACCACGTCCCGGATGTTGCGGACATCGATGCCTTCCCCGAAGGCGCTTGTGCTGACCAGGATATTGATCTGCCCCTGCTGGACCATGGTCTCCAGCGTTTGCCGGCAGGCGCGGTCCAGGCCGCCGTGGTAAAAAGCGATCTGGCTTCTAAGATGCGGCAGATAGCTCCGCAGCTTTGCCGCCAGCTCATAGGCTTGACGGCGGCTGTTGACATAGATGACACAACGCGGCTGACCGGTCAGTAAGTCCAGGAGATACGTCAGTTTGTCGTCACATGTCCTGGCATCCACAAGCTGCAGATTGATCCTGCAGTGATTTTCAAAGACGGAATGGCCGATTTGGAAGGTTTCACGAATTTTTTCAGCGGTTTCTTGATTGGCCGTTGCCGTAGCCGCCAGCACCACAGGCTTGCCCAGATCCGACCAGACCTTGCCTATTTTTTTGTAACCGCTGCGGTGGGTTTGGGCGAGATGATGGGCTTCGTCGATGACCAGCAAGCGCAGATCCCTCTGAACGGGCATGAAATCCGATTTATGGATATCCAGAAATTCCGGCGTGGTCATCACGATTTGGATCTGTTTCTGGAGAAGCTTTTTGAAAAAAGCCTTTCTTTCCCAGGAATTGAGGCCCCCATTGGCGATCGCCGTTCCAATGCCCAAAGGGCCCAGCTGGTTTTGAAACCGTTGGAATTGATCATTGACCAGGGAACGCAGGGGATAAACCAAAAGGGTGATGCCCTTGCCGTTGATTGCATGGAAAGCCGCCATGGCCTCAAACACGGCGGTCTTGCCTCTTCCAGTCCCCATAACCAGAAGGGTGCTGTTTCCTTGCCGGAGGTTTTCCAAGGCTTCCTCTTGCTTTTCATGAAATCCGCCCTGCCCGAGAATGGCTTGACGGATTCGTTCAAGCTGCTGTTCCGGGGGGAGTATCTGCAACTTCTCAAAGACCGCCTCTCTTGAAATCGGTGCGTCCTCCGCGGTGTCCCCGGCGGCCAGCACCGATTGGGCATGGTCCTTATAGATAACCAGGTTCAGGCCTTTGTTTTCACGATGGCCGCCGGTGACCTGGGCTGCATAAGCACCGTATGTCGTCCCCTGACGGACCGATTCCGCAATGTGCCTGGCCAGTCCGGATTTTAGATAGCCCAGCTGCCGGTCCTGGAAATAAACCGCGATGGCATTGGGGTCATAGGGGTTTTCCGGTTCCGGCCTGAGCTCCATGGCATCACCGGGCGTAACGTTTCCCAGCCATAAGGAACGGTCACCAAACGAAATCCCGGCAACCTTTGTGAAGAAGGTTTCCCGTTGGATCAAATCACGATAGAAATCATCTTCTTGCCACAAGCTGCCTTCAGCGAACAATCGTTCGATAAAATCCTGTGGCCCTTGGAGATCATCTGGCTGTTCGTGATCCTTGATATCTTTGATCAGCAGCTGAAGCGACGCATGGTCGTTCCATTGGTTGATTTCGGGAATGAACATCAAGTCAAGGCAGCTCAATTGCGAAATCTCGTCATATCTCCGCCCCATATTGAAGGCAATGCCATCCAAAGTCCGGCCGCCCGCCAGGAACGACATTTTCAGATGCTGCTTTTCGATCCCCACGGCACGTGTCTGCTGCAGCCGAGCGTTTCTCAGGACGAAAACCGGCTGCGGATTTCCTGCGCCAAAGGGTGCCAGATCCGAGAGCCGTCCGACAAGGTCCATGTCCAGCAAGGAAGCGTCGACCTCTAAATCCGCGGTTTTGACCGGGATCATCTGATGCTCTGAAAGATGTTCCTCCGCATAGGCCAGCAAAGCCTCCTTCAAAGCAGGATACTGTGCGGCTTCCAGGCTGCAGCCGGCCGCCATTTCATGGCCTCCGTGCGCCGCAAGCCACAGACTGGCAGCATGGAGCGCCTGTTGGATGTCAAAGCCCTGAATGCTTCGAGCGGAACCTTTCCCGATATTGCCTTCAAAAGCGACCAGTAAAACCGGCCGATGGAATTGTTCAGTCAAACGGGAGGCTACGATGCCAATCACCCCGGAATGCCATTGATCCGAAGCTAGAACGATCATTCGTTCTTTATTTAAGTCCACGCTGGATTCAATTTTATGAAGGGCATCCTCGGCGATCCCGGCCTCAATGATTTGCCGCTGTTTGTTGGCTTCATCCATTTCCCGGGCCAGGGCTGCAGCCTTCGCCGGATCAGAGGCCGTCAGCAGCTCCACGCCCAAAGATCCTTTGGTCATACGGCCGGCGGCATTGAGGCGAGGCGCCAACCCAAAGGCGATGCTTCCGCTTTGGATCTCCTTGCCCGCCAAACCGCTGGCCTCGATCAGCGATGCCAGACCGGTCCTAGGCGTTCGATTGATCTGTATAAGGCCGCGGGAAACGATGATCCGGTTATCCCCCGTCAAGGGAACCACATCCGCCACAGTTCCTAAGGCCGCCAAATCCATATATGCCAACGCCGCCGCCGGCTGCCCCAGCCGTTCACAAAGGCACTGGGTCAATTTCAATGCGACGCCAACGCCCGCCAGGTGAAAATCAGGGCGTTCCTCCGGAAAACGTTTAGGGTTGATGACAGCCAACGCCTGCGGCAAGCGCTCCTGGGGCTGGTGATGATCCGTAATGATCAGATCAAGCCCGATGGCGGCTGCATAAGCGGCCTCTTCCACGGCCGTGATGCCGCAGTCCACTGTAACCACCAGATCTGCCCCTTGGGATCGCAACATGGCCAGGGTATCCTTACGAAGGCCGTAGCCTTCCTCCTGACGGTCTGGAATATGGTATTCCGCCCTTGCGCCGAAGTTCTTCAGCACCGACCACAGGATGGCTGTGGCGGTCATGCCGTCCACATCGTAATCACCGTAGACAATCATCTTATGCTGTTCATGGATGGCTTTCAATAAGCGCTCCACAGCGGGAAGCATATCCGGCAAAGACCAAGGATCGGATAAATAACGTTCGTCTTTTTTATAAAGAAACGCATCTTGGGCTTCCGCTGACTCGATGCCTCGAATCCTTAACAGAGAAGCCACCAAAGGGCATATGGGTCCTTGGCGGCTGTCGGTCGATAAGTCACTAAAATGTAATGGCTCTTTTATTTTCCAGATTTTATTGATCAGCATGAAGCGGGTCCTTGGTTTGATCTTCTGGAATTTGGGAAGTCGTCGGATCGGTTGGGAATGCGGTTTGTCCGGGGTTCAGTCCGGAAACGGATGGATCTGCGGTTTTGCCTTGTCCTTCCAGCGCCTCGATTTTTTTGTTCAACTCGGCAATCATTTTTTCCATACGCTTATTTTGCGTCTTCAGATCCTTTTTTTGCCGGTGGTTGCTGTATTGCTTGAAAAGGCCAAGAAAAAACAACAGCAGGGCTCCTGCGGCCAAGGATCCCAGGATAACCAAAACGAGGGATATGTCCGCCTGCCATAATAGAAAATGAACCGTAACGACCATTGTGTTTTGAACTGCAAATGCCGCGATGGCGATGGCGAAAATGAGTGCCGCGATCAAATATGCCTGCATGACAAAATCCCCCTCAATCCATTATTTTAAGCCGTTTCTTACTTCCTTAACCTTGATTGTACTACATCGTATCGGGTTTTAACAATAACTTACGTAAATATTATCATGTTGTGCGGCAGCGAAGAAAAGCAGCCGGTCCGAAGACCGGCTGCTCTGAGGATTGCACAAAAAGATCTTACGATTTGGTGGTTTCTTGTTCAGGCTGGTCTTGTTCCACCACATACTCTGCTTCTTCAGGCTCAGAAACTGCGACTTCTTCAGGTTCTTCGGCCTTCTCCGCCTTCACATCGCTGCGTACGATTGAAGCAACAGCGCTTTTATTGAAATGGACATAGACCTCGGATGCAACTTCCAAGGTCACCCGGTCTTCTTTGATCGCCCGGATGATGCCGTGAATGCCGCCAATGGTGATGACCCTGTCTCCTTTTTTCATACTTGACAGGAGCGCTTCACGTTCTTTTCTCTGCTTCTGCTGAGGACGCAGAATCAAAAAATACATCATGGCCACCATGACGAGAATCCAGGTAATACTGCCGCCTACACCTTGCATGCCTTAACCTCCTTGATTTTGAGAATGTGTCGATCCTATGAAATAGTAGACTCTTTATATGAAATGATACCTTGAACCGCCTTGAATTGCAAGCTTAACTTTCGCTCTGCCAGTCCGATAGCAATTGTGCCGCCACTTCAGCCAGACGATCTTCCCTTATGGCGCTGCGTAGTTTGGCCATCAGGCGGATCAGAAAATGCAGATTATGGGTGGTGGCCAGCCGGGGACCCAGGATCTCTCCCGCCATGAACAGATGGCGGATATACGCCCTGCTGAAGGTCCTGCAAGCATAACAGTCGCAGTGGGGGTCCAAGGGGCCCATGTCCGCCTTGTATTTCGCGTTGCGGATCACCAGCTTTCCCGAGGAGGTGAATACCGTCCCATTTCGTCCGATGCGGGTCGGCAGGACGCAGTCAAACATATCGATGCCTCGCAATACCCCTTCCACCAAACAGTCCGGAGATCCGA
>CALMWJ010000118.1 GCA_937873525.1 uncultured Peptococcaceae bacterium
ACCGGCGGCGGCACCTACGCCCGCAGCCTGCCCAACATCCTGGCCTTCGGTCCCCAATTTCCTGAGCAGCCCAACCTCTGCCATCAGGCAGACGAATATATCGAAATTCCCTATTTGATCAAGACAGCCCAGATCATGGCAGCTGCCATGTATGAGCTGGCGAAATAAAGCTTTAATCGAACCGGACAGCAAACCAGGCCAGCCGCATCCGCAACCTGCTCCTCCGGTCAAATATGAAAGGACGTCAATAATTAATGGATTCATCTTTGTTTTCAGACCTAAATCTATCCCCGGAACTGCTCAAGGCCTTAGATCGAATGGGTTTCAGCGAAATGACCGAAATCCAGCAAAAAGCCATCCCCGTCATGATGGAGGGCCGGGATGTGATCGGCAAAGCCCCCACCGGCACCGGCAAAACCTGCGCCTTCGGCATCCCCATCATTGAAAAAATCGATCCTGAGCTTAAACAGCCTCAGGCCTTGATCCTGGCCCCTACACGGGAGCTTGCCACCCAGATCTGCGAGGATCTGAAGGACCTGGCCCATTTCAAGCCGGGCATCCGCGTGATGGCAGCCTACGGCGGCCAACCGATCCAGAAGCAGATTGATGCTTTGGCTAAGAATCCCCAAGTGATCGTAGCGACGCCCGGTCGTCTGATGGACCACATGAATCGAAAAACCATCCGGCTGAACCATATCCGCATCGTGGTCCTGGATGAGGCGGATGAGATGCTGGATATGGGCTTCTACAAGGACGTCCGAAAAATCCTGGACCGTCTGCCCAAGAAAAAGCAGATGACCATGTTCTCCGCCACCATGTCCCGGGAGGTCATGGACATTTCCTGGCTTTACCAGCGGGATGAGGTGGAGCTTTCGGTCCAGCCTGTGGAGGACAGCCAGCCCAAGATCACCCAGTACGCCATCGAAAGCACCGGCACACAGCGCATTCTGGATGTGGCCGAAGTGATCCGCCAAAAGGATTTCAAACGGGTCATGATCTTTTGCAACACAAAATATTCCACGGAAGCCCTTTGCTACCAGCTGACCAAAATGGGACTGGACGCCGCTTGCCTCAACGGCGACATGCCTCAATCCGCCCGCAATAAAATCATGGCGGATTTCAAAGCCGGCAACATCGGCATCCTGATTTCCACCAACGTGGCGGCCCGGGGCATCGACGTCAGCGACGTCAACGCCGTCATCAACTACGAAATCCCCCAGGACAACGACCAATATCTCCATCGCATCGGCCGCACCGGCCGGGCCAAAAAGGCCGGGATCTCCTACCTTTTTTACGGGCCTGATGAAAAGGAGCGTCTGGACCACCTCATCAAGTTTACCCGGGCCCGCATCACCCGTCTGGCCTTTGACGCCCACCGAAAACTGACTGTGGCAGAAGAGGATGAGGAATAGCCAACCGTCCTTTGCTCCGGTCTCTTACAGACTGCGGCGCCATCCATAGATTTCTGTCAAAAAAATCCCTGATCTAAGCGATCAGGGATTTTCGCGTCTGCCGACGGGTTTTCTTATCCAAAATAACGGATGCCGCTCTCAAAAAGATGCTGGTCATAATGGCCTGTCAGATTGCGGTACAAGCCGCGGCCGATCCGTTCGCTGTGGCCCATTTTGCCCAGGACCCGGCCATCGGGGCTGGTCAGCCCTTCAATGCAGCGCAGGGAGCCGTTGGGATTGTGCTGGATATCCATGGATGGCTTGCCTTTTTCATCCACATACTGGGTGGCCACCTGACCATTCTCAAAGAGCAGCGCCAGTTCCTCAGCCGTGGCCCGGATCCTGCCTTCCCCATGGGAAATCGGAACCGTGTGGATCTCGCCCGCCTCCACGCCCATGAGCCAGGGGGATTTCACGCTGGTGATCCGGGTGCGGTACAAACCACTGACGTGCCGGCCGATGGTGTTGAAGGTCAGGGTGGGACTATCGTCCCTCATGTCCCGGATCTCGCCATAGGGCACCAGGCCTAGCTTGATCAGCGCCTGGAAACCGTTGCAGATGCCCAGCATCAGGCCATCCCGCTGCTGCAGGAGCCTGAAAACGGCTTCTTTGATCCTGGGATTGCGGAAGGTGGCGGTGATCAGCTTCGCGCTGCCGTCCGGCTCGTCGCCGCCGCTGAAGCCGCCGGGAAGCATCACGATCTGAGCCTGGTCGATGGCCTTTTCCAGGATCCGGCTGCTCTCTTCCACCGCCCGGGGGGAAAGATTGCGCAGCAGGACGGTTTCAACGATGCCGCCAGCCTTTTCAAAGGCCGCCGCCGAATCAACCTCACAGTTGGTTCCCGGGAACACCGGAATGCAGATCCGGGGCTTGGCGATCTTCATCGCCGGCCGGGTCAGGCTGCGGACCGTGTAAAGGGATTGCCCCGCCTCCGGCACAGCCCTTTCCGTTTCCTTTGTTCGGGTGGGGAAAACGGGCTCCAGGGTCTTTTCCCAAGCCTGGCGCAGATCCTCCAGCGCAATCGACTGATCACCCCAGGTCAGGACCGGCTCTTCCGCAACCATGCCTACCTTTCTCGCCGGCAAGCCGGAGAAAGCGGGTTCCAGGTCCCATGCCGTTTCAGGGGCCAGCTCCACCAGAAGGCTGCCGTAGGCCGGTTCAAAGAGCTCCGCAGCGGACCAGGCGCCTTCCAGGCGAACCCCCAGGTCATTGCCGAAGGCGGCTTTCGCCAGAGCGGCCCCAAGGCCTCCTTTGCCGATGGCCATGGCAGACCGGATGGCCTTGCGGTGGGTCTTCATAAACGCAAAGTTCTTTTTAAGCAATTCGAAATCCGGCAGTCCCTTGGAATTGCGAGGCAGCGGGAGACATACCAGAAGGCTGCCGGCCTCTTTGAATTCAGGGGAAATCACGTCATCCACGGAACCGGTGGTCAGGGCAAAGGCGCACAAAGTGGGCGGCACGCTCAACGTATTGAACGTTCCGGACATGCTGTCCTTGCCGCCGATGGCCGGCACCTCCAGGGCATTCATGGCAGTCTGGGCCCCCAGGAGGGCGGCCATGGGCTTGCCCCAGCGCAGGGGATCTTTTTCCAGACGTTCAAAGTATTCCTGGAAGGACATCCGGCTTTTCAGAGGGTCTCCGCCGGTGGCCGCCAGCTTGGCCAGGGCATCCACCACAGCGTATAACGCGCCGTGATAAGGGCTCCACTGGCTCAGCTCCGGATCAAAGCCGTAGCTCATCCAGGTCCCGGTCCGGGTCCCGCCGCCGTAAACCGGCAGCTTGGAGACCATGGCCTG
>CALMWJ010000119.1 GCA_937873525.1 uncultured Peptococcaceae bacterium
TGGGGCAGAGATATCCCCAGGATTTTTATCGGAATCGATGTCGTATCAGGTTACTTCATGGTTGAGGGAAGCACCAGGCTTTGGGATGAATTGTGCGCTTTTCAAGGCCTTGACGAAATGGATCTGCGAAATCCCTGTTGCGTTGCGCAATATATCGCATGTTTGAAGCGCTTTGGTCGGCTTGATCAACTGGACGAATAGATGGCGGTGCGTCATAGTTCCAAAATCAAACGGGTTGCATTTTGGAAACAGTATGGTACAATAGCCATAAAATAAGAGATTGGAGTTGGAAGGATGCGCAACTTTTCTTGCTGATCCATGAAGGCATCATAAAGCGTATGAAGCGGTAAAACCGCTGCTTTTGTTATGCCTGTGCAAGAAAGCTGCTTATTTCTTCAACTCACGCAATATTGCTGACTTCGCCTTGTTTGGATAGGCTTTGCTTTGTTGTATGATGGGCTGCAGAAACGTACTTTCTTGCAGCCCATATTCTATGTGCAGGAGGACAAAGCATGTCGCAGATCAACATTTCCAAGCTTACCTATGCCTATGATGGCAGTTACGATAACATTTTCGAAAATGTCAGTTTTCAGATCGATACAGACTGGAAGCTCGGCTTTACCGGAAGAAACGGCCGGGGAAAAACCACCTTTCTTAATCTGCTGCTCGGGAAATACGAGTATACCGGCAGCATCTCCGCTTCGGTCCGCTTTGAGTATTTCCCTTATGAGGTGAAGGATCAAAGCCTCAGCACATTGGGAATCATCGAAAGCATCCACCCTGATTATTTGCCTTGGGAGCTTCAGCGTGAATTGTCATTGCTGGAGCTGGATGTCGATGTTTTGGACCGCCCCTTTGAGACGCTTTCAAACGGAGAGCAGACCAAAGTGCTGCTGGCTGCTTTATTCCTTCAAGAAAACAGTTTTTTGCTGATTGACGAGCCGACAAACCACTTGGATATGAAAGGCCGTGAGCTTGTCAGCAGGTATCTGGACAGGAAGAAAGGTTTTATTCTGGTATCCCATGACAGGGCCTTTCTTGACCGCTGCATCGACCATGTCCTTTCGATCAACAAGACAAGCATTGAAATACAACAGGGGAACTTCTCCTCTTGGTTTGCAAATAAAGAACGGCAAGACAGCTTTGAGTATTCAGAAAACGAAAAACTGAAAAAAGAAGTCAAGCGATTGAAAGAGACCGCAAGAGAAAAGATGGCCTGGTCGGATCAAGCGGAACGTAAAAAAATCGGCATCGATCCGCTGAAGGTCGACAATAAAAAAGGATTTATGCCATTACAGGCCGCAAAATCAAAGAAAATGATGAGCAGAGCAAAGGTCATCGAAGCGCGGCAGTTAACCGCCATCGAAGAAAAATCAAAGCTTCTGAAAAACCTTGAGCGTTGTGATGATTTGAAAATGTCGCAGCTTGAATTCCATACCAGCCGCTTGGTTTCCCTTGAAAAGGTTTCTATTACATACGGTGAAAAAGCGGTCTGCCGGAACGTATCCTTTGCAATTGAACGCGGCGACCGGATCGCCCTTTGCGGTAAAAATGGCTCGGGCAAATCCAGCATTATGAAATTGATCTGTGGTGAGAACATTCCGTATACGGGAAAGCTTGAAATAGGCAGCCGGCTTAAGATTTCCTATGTTTCGCAGGATACAGCGTCAATCATGGGCGATTTATCCGATTATGCAGCGCAAAACGGCCTGGATGAGAGTCTGTTCAAGGCGGTATTGCGGCAGCTCGGTTTTTCCAGGACACAATTTGACAAAGACATAAGGGATTTCAGCGGTGGGCAAAAGAAGAAGGTTCTTATTGCAAAAAGCCTTTGCGAAAAGGCACATCTGCATATCTGGGACGAACCGCTCAATTATATCGACGTGATTTCCCGCATGCAGATCGAGGCTCTGCTGCTTGATTTTCAGCCGACGATTGTGTTTGTTGAGCATGATCGCGTGTTTTGCGAAAGGATCGCAACGAAGACCGTTCAATTGCAGAAGGGCTAGCCGGGCGTCCTTTGAAGGCGGGAAATGGGGAATTCCTAAAAGCCTAGCGGTTTGGTACAATGAAATGCAAATGAGTCCCAATTTTCCAGAATGAACCCCAAAAACTCAAAGGTATAATATTCGGATCGGAGAAACGGTCGATGAAAAAACAAGATATGATCATCCGAATTGCAACGGCAGATGATGCAAGCGCATTGCGGAATATCTATGCGCCC
>CALMWJ010000120.1 GCA_937873525.1 uncultured Peptococcaceae bacterium
ATTGTGGATGTGGCTGTGGATTCGAAAAGCGGCTTGCTGCCCAGTCCCTTGACTCCTAAAAATTTTATCGTCAAGGAGCTGTTCAATGCGAAGGATGTCCCTGTCAAGGTTTCCGACATCTGGTCCCAGATCATGATTTGCACTGAATCCCGCCAGCTGGCCACAGGCTATTGTCCTGCCACATCCCTCATGACCCTGTTCAGGCGGCCGGAACCCTTGAACCGTTCAAGTCTGCCTGAAACCTTTCGCAGCGCTTTGCCCGAGGATCAGTCCTGGACGATACCGGTTACCGCCTGTACCTTGCATGGAAGCACTGCACCGCCCGCTGCGACGCCTTCTCCGGCAAAGCCTGAAGAGGAGCGAAGAGGCAAGAAGGACCGTGAAGACAAACATGATTGAAAGAGGTGAGTTTGATGGATGAAAAGCTGCTGAAGGAATGTATCTGTCCGATGTGTCCAAGCTATGTGAAATGCAATGAGTCGTTGGGCTATTGTTTGCCGGGGATTCCCACCAGCCGTTGCATCAAATCGGAGCTTGGCTGCCTATGCCCCGGCTGTCCTGTTCAGGAAAAAATGGGGTATACAAAAGATTATTACTGCATTCGCAAAGATTGAGTCCGTTCATTGGAGAGAAAAGAAAGGGGGCGTTTTCATGGGGTTCCATCTTGAAACCGACGTGCTGGTGGTCGGGAGCGGAGCCGCAGCCTTTGCGGCCGCCGTGACCGCCAAAAACCATGGTGCCGAGGTGATCATGCTTGAGAAAAGCGCGCTTGTTGGGGGAACCACCCTGCGGTCCGGCGGCGGATACTGGATACCCAACAACCCTTTCCAAAGGGCCTTGGGCATCTCTGATCTAAAAGAGGATGCCCTGCGCTACATGGCAAGGTATTCCTATCCCCATCTTTACAATCCGGAAGTGCCCAGGCTTGGGCTGCCGGAAAACGAATACGCAATGATCGAAACCTATTACGACCACGCCTCCGAAATGGTCGAATATCTCGAAAACATCGGAGCGGTCCGGAGCATTCAGGAAATCAACTGGACGGGTCAGCCCCAGGTGGATTACATGGATCATCTTCCGGAAAACAAAGGGGTGCGGGGCAGGGTGCTTTACTCCAGAAATCCGGAGGGGAAAATGTCCTATGGGGGAGAGCTGATTCGGCAATACAAGGCATGGGCCCAAGCCAATGGAATCCGGATCCTGACGCAACACCGGGCGACTGAAATCCTGCGCAATTCCCAAAACGAAGTCATCGGTGCGCGGGTCCGGGTCAACGATGGGGAATCCCTGGATTTTCGGGCAAGGAAAGCCGTCGTATTCGGCAGCGGAGGCTATACCCACGATCCGGAGCTCATGCTTCATTTTCAGCGGGGACCCCACTTCGGCGGCTGCGCCGTTCCGAGCAACACCGGGGATTTCATCCGCATGGCTGGCGAGATTGGCGCAAAACTGGGCAACACGGCAGGGGCTTTCCGGGCAGAAATCGTTCTGGAACAGGCTCTGGGCGATCCGCAAGGTGTCCACAACGTCTTCTATATCCCGGGTGACAGCGTTCTGGAGGTCAACCGCTACGGACTGCGCTTCATGGATGAAAAACGCAATTACAACGATCGTGCCATGACCCATTTCCTCTGGGATCCCCAACGGGCCGAATGGACCCAGATGCTGGTCTTCATGATTTATGATCAGAGAACGGCTTCTTTGTGGCAGGGCTTTCCGCCCTATCCGGTCCAGGGGACGTCCGCGGACCATATTCTATCCGCGGAGACTTGGGATGAGCTTGGCGAAGCCATCCGTCAGCGGCTGGCGACCTTAGGGCCGCACACTGGCGGATTCAGTCTGGATGCGGGCTTTTCAGATCAGCTGAAAAAGACCGTCATCCGCTTTAATGAGTTTGCCCGATCCGGCATCGATCAGGATTTTCACCGGGGCGAATACGCCTATGACCGGGAATGGACCACCTTTCCGCCCACGAACCCGGCTGCCCAATGGCCTCCGGCGGGATCGGCCAATTACACCATGCATCCCCTTGCCGAGGAGGGGCCTTACTATGCCGTGATACTCGGGGCCGGCACCTTGGATACCAACGGCGGCCCCATGATCAATCCCCAGGCCCAGGTCATGGACCAGGAACATCGGCCGATCCCCGGACTTTACGGTGCCGGGAACTGTATCGCTTCCCCCACCGCCAATGCCTATTGGGGCGCCGGCAGCACCATCGGACCGGCCATGACGTTCGGTTATATTGCCGGTCTCAAAGCGGCGGCGGAGGCCGAAAAAGACATTGTCTAAGCCATATCCAATCAAGCGGCAGGGAGGGGTTTCGATGATCAAGCGTTTATGGACCATTCTGATGGTCACTGGGCTGCTGGCCGGGACAGCTTTCCTGGTGGCCTGCAGTGCAGCACAGGATTCACCGGCAGCCCCCGCCACGGAGTCTTCCGCGACTTCCGTGCAGCCGGATACTAAAAGCTTTACTTTGGAAGAATTAGCCAAATACAATGGCCAAAACGGCAATCCAGCCTATATTGCCATTGAGGGAACAGTCTATGACGTAACCAATATCCCTCAATGGAAGGAAGGGCTTCATGCGGGGCGATTTGAAGCCGGGAAAGACTACACCAAAGAACTGAAAAACCAGGCGCCCCATGATGCCGGAAAGATGAAGGAAGCGCCCGTGGTGGGCGTTCTGACCAACTGATACGGCGATCGGGAAGCATCGAAAGGAGAAGAGCCTCTGAAAAGCATGTTTTCAGCATTTTCAAAGGTGCACATGGTCATCGCACTGTTTGCAGGCCTGAACATTTTAATGGGCTTGGCCTTGACCTTCCCCATCCCGAATGTCAGACTGGCCGCGCTGGTTCATTTCTGGGCCGGAATTTTTCTTGTCTTGAGTCCGATGCTGGTCCTGCCCTTTTTGAAGAACCCCAAGCCGGTCTGGACGGCCTTTAAGGTGCGGCTGGCCATTCGCAAGGGTGATTTGAATCACAGAACCTTGCTGGCGGCGAAGGTTTTTGCCTGGTTGTTTCTCGTGGGGCTTGTGTTTTCGGCCTTGGGCGGGGTTTTCATTCGATCCGGCATGGCAGCGTGGCTGTTTCCCGAAGTCAACCTCTTGAAACTGCATGTCTTGGGGATCTATCTTCTCCCCCTGCTGCTTTTCCTGCATGTGGGCACGATGCTGCTGCTGCGCCGCGGGAAAACCCGGTAAACCCGGTCAACCCGCGGCTGCATGCCCCTAACTTCAAGCGTCCGATTGGATGCGTAAGGAGACAGGATTGCCATTGATCCTTGATAGGTGTTGATCAGAAGAAATGCATCAAAGGAGGCGCAGAAGACTTATGTCAAAGTATTTGTTTTATGGTGCGTATTCGCCTGAAGGATTAAAGGGCGTCATGGCCGAGGGCGGTTCGGGCAGAGTCGAGGCGGCAAAAAAAGCACTGAAAA
>CALMWJ010000121.1 GCA_937873525.1 uncultured Peptococcaceae bacterium
CCCCCTTCGTCGGGCGCAACTTCAACGTCACCCGCGCCGGCATCCACGCCGACGGACTGCTGAAGGACGAAGAGATCTACAACATCTTTGACACCACCCTTCTCCTTGAACGCCCTGTGGCGGTTGCGGTCAGCAACACCTCCGGCCTGGCGGGCATTGCGTATTGGATCAATTCCCACTATAATTTATCCGAAGACCGGATGGTGACCAAACAAGATCCGCTGGTGCTTCGCATCAAGGAATGGATCGACGGGGAATACGCCGGCGGACGTCAAACCGTCATCAGCGACGAAGAATTGGAAGCCATGATCGGATTCATGCCGCCCAAAGAATGATCATCCGACAGAAATCGGCGAGGCAAATATGAATACAACCAGAGAATCAAATCCATCCAAGCTCATGGCATCCGACAATGCGGCTTCCCTGAGCACCCGGGTTTTCGAGCAATTGGAAGAAAGCATCCTCAGCGGCCGGATCAAACCCGGCGAAAGCCTGATCGAGCTGAAGCTCTCCGAACAGCTGGGCGTCAGCCGGACACCGGTCCGGGAAGCCATCCGGATGCTGGAACAGAAAGGGCTCGTTCAGATCATCCCAAACAAAGGCGCGGTGGTGCTGGGGATCAGCGAAAAAGACCTGGAAGACATTTACACGATCCGCATGTACATCGAGGGCCTGGCCTCCCGCCTGGCCGCCGCCAACATTACCGACGAGCAGATCCGGGAGCTCAGCGAGCTCGTGGATCTGCAGGAATTTTACAGCCTTAAGCAGTCCACATCCCACATCAAGGATCTGGACTCCCGTTTCCACGAAAAAATTTATGAATACAGCAACAACCGCACGCTGCAGCACACCTTATCCGATCTTCACCATATGGTCGTGCGTTACCGGCAGCTCTCCTTTGCCGCCGAAGGCCGTGCGGAAAAAGCCATCGAGGAGCATCGGCAGATCCTGCAGGCCCTGGCCCGGCATGACCAGGACGCCGCAGAGAAACTGACGGTGCAGCACATCAGCAACGCCAAGGACAATCTGCTTCAGGTGGTCAAGGCTCAAAAATCCCTACCGAACGATCAGAAGGAGTAATCAGCATGGGTTATACGATTGCGGAAAAAATCATCAAGAACCATCTCTTGTCCGGCGACATGAAAGCCGGAAGCGAGATCGGGCTGCGTATCGATCAGACCTTGACCCAGGACGCTACCGGCACCATGGCTTATCTGGAATTTGAGGCGATCGGGATCCCCAGAGTGAAAACCGAACGCTCGGTGGCTTACATCGATCACAACACCCTGCAGTCCGGTTTTGAAAATGCCGACGACCATCGATACATCCAGACGGTAGCCGCCAAGCATGGCATCTGGTTTTCCCGTCCCGGCAACGGCATTTGCCATCAGGTCCATCTTGAACGTTTCGGCATCCCCGGCAAAACCCTGGTGGGCTCGGACAGCCATACCCCCACCGGCGGCGGCATCGGCATGATGGCCATGGGCGCCGGCGGCCTGGACGTGGCCGTGGCCATGGGCGGCGGCGCATATTACATCGATATGCCCCGCATGATCAAAATTGAACTGACCGGCAAACTGTCCCCCTGGGTCAGCGCCAAGGATATCATCCTCGAAGTTCTGCGACGGCTGACCGTCAAGGGCGGCGTGGGCGCCGTCATCGAATACGGCGGCCCTGCCCTAGCGGAATTGAGCATCCCTGAACGGGCCACCATCACCAACATGGGCGCCGAACTGGGTGCCACCTGCTCCATCTTTCCTTCCGACGAAGTGACCAAAGCCTTCCTGAAAGCCCAGGACCGTGTTGAGGACTGGGCCCCCCTGGCATCAGACCCCGATGCGGTCTACGATCGCACCGTTACCATTGATCTTGGAGCCCTTCGCCCCCTGGCCGCCTGCCCCCACAGCCCGGACAACGTCAAACCCCTCTCCGAGCTGACCCATATCCCCGTGGATCAGGTCTGCATCGGTTCCTGTACCAACTCCTCCCTATCCGATATGCTGAAGGTGGCGGCCATCCTGAAAGGAAAAACCATCCACCCCAACGTCAGCCTCTCCATCTCTCCCGGCTCCAAACAGGTTTTTACCATGCTGGCTGAGAGCGGGGCGTTGGCCGACCTGATTGCCAGCGGCGCCCGCATTCTGGAATGTGCCTGCGGGCCCTGCATCGGCATGGGCTTCTCCCCCTCCTCAAAGGGCGTCAGCCTCCGCACCTTCAATCGCAACTTCGAAGGCCGCAGCGGCACCGCCGACGCACAGGTTTATCTGGTCAGTCCGGAAAGCGCCGCAGCGGCGGCTCTGACGGGCCACATCACAGATCCTTCCACCCTGGGCCCGGCGCCGGTGATCACCATGCCCGAAAAATTCCTGATCGATGACCGGATGATCCTGCCCCCCGCCTCGGAAGCCGACGCAGACAAGGTTGAAGTGGTCCGAGGCCCCAACATCAAGCCTCTGCCGACTTCCGATCCCCTGCCGGATGCTTTGGATGCCGGCGTCCTGCTGAAGGTGGGCGACAACATCACCACCGACCACATCATGCCGGCCGGCGCCAAGATCCTGCCCTACCGTTCCAACATCCCCTACCTGTCCAAATTCTGTTTTGCCCAGGTGGATCCCGGATTCCCCCAGCGTGCTTTGGAGGCCGGCAAAGGCTTTATCATCGCCGGCGCCAACTACGGCCAGGGTTCTTCCCGCGAACATGCCGCCCTGGTGCCCCTCTATTTAAAAATCAAAGCGGTCATCGCCGTCAGCTTCGCCCGCATCCATCGCGCCAATCTGATCAATGCCGGCATCCTGCCGCTGACCTTTGCCCATGCGGAGGATTATGACACCATCGATTTAGGCGACGAACTGGTGATCCACGGCTTGCCGGAGGCGATTGCCGGCGGTTCTGAAATCGTTATGGAAAATAAGACCAAGGGTCGCAGGATCCTTTTGACTGCGGAATTCTCCGACCGCCAAAAGGATATTCTGAAGGCCGGAGGCCTCTTGAATTATACAAAGCTTTCGTCCATGTAATGGCGCATTGAATAAAACATAAGAACGGAGAATGTCTATGAATGAAGCGATCCGGCTGGCCTGCGAAAAATTCGCCAAGGTCCTGGAATCCCAATTGGCACGGGTTGACATGATGAAAGCGCAGGGGGATTTTGTCGATTATGCCTCCCTGGCGCCGATCGTGATCGGCGTCTGCGGCGGTGACGGCATCGGGCCGGTCATCACTGCGGAATCCCATCGCATCCTGGAATTTCTCCTTGCCGACGAAGTCAAAAGCGGCAAGGTGCTTTTCAAAGTGATCGAAGGGCTGACCATTGAAAACCGCATCGCGGCCAACAAAGCCATCCCGGACGATGTGATGGCTGAATTGAAAAGCTGCCATGTCATTCTGAAAGGCCCCACCACCACGCCCCAGAAAGGGGATGGCCGTCCCAACATCGAAAGCGCCAATGTGGCCATGCGCAAAGCCCTGGACCTCTTCGCCAACATCCGGCCCGTTAAAGTGCCGGAGCAGGGGATCAACTGGACCCTATTCCGTGAAAACACGGAAGGCGCCTACGCCGTGGGCAGCCAAGGCATCAACGTGACCGAGGACCTGGCCGTGGACTTTACCATCACCACCCGTCAGGGCACCGACCGTATCGCTCGGCTGGCCTATGATTTTGCCCGGAAGAACGGCTTTAACCGGGTTTCTCTGGTAACCAAAGCCAACGTGATCAAAACCACCGACGGCAATTTCCTGGAGGGCTGCCACAAAGTGGCTGAGGCGTATCCGGAAATTACCACCGACGAGTGGTATGCCGACATTATGACCGCCAAGCTGATCGACGAAAAACGGCGCCGGGATTTCCAGGTCATGATCCTGCCCAACCTCTATGGAGACATCATTTCCGACGAGGCCGCCGAATTCCAGGGCGGCGTGGGAACCGCCGGCTCCGCCAACATCGGCAAACGCTACGCCATGTTTGAAGCCATCCATGGATCCGCGCCCCGGATGATGCAGGAAGGCCGCGGCCCTTATGCCGATCCCTGCTCCATGCTGCGGGCGGCAGCCATGCTGCTCTCCCACATTGGCTTCCAGAAAGAATCCGAACGGCTGACCCAAGCCCTGGACCTCTGCACCTATACCGAAAAGAAACTGGTGATCACCGGCCGCAGCGACGGGGCCACCTGTGAGGAATTCGGCACTTACGTCATGGAAACCATCCAAAAACTATAAGATCCGGCTTCGGGCTTCGGTCCGGAAGCTCCTGCAGGACGGTCTCGCACCGTCCTGTTTTTTTTAACCCATTCGCCATTTTATTTGAATTCAAACTTTTTGCCTTCCTTCGTTGATATTCAACGTTCTTTTTTATATAATGAAGTATTGAAGGGAGT
>CALMWJ010000122.1 GCA_937873525.1 uncultured Peptococcaceae bacterium
TCTGGATGCGTTCAGGTGATCGCTGAGGTATCCCTCGATCAATTCATAAGCGGGCTGAGCTGTATAGGTTCCTTCCTTATCGGTTGACGATTCATCATTGCGGTTGGGCAGGATCACACGAAAGGCGCCATCCGCATGTTCAAACTGAGGCTTTTTTTCAAAACCCTTATAGCTGCTCAGGATTTTACCAATCCCTGTGCCGTAGGCTTCGATCAGCTTCATCCTGTAAAACAGGGCGGCGAGCTTTTCATTTCTTGGCTGGGAGGCTCCCATCATGACCGCTTCCAGGGAAAGGCCCGACACAAGACCGCCCAGGGAGATAAACTCCATTCTGTCAGCGTATACATTGACAAAAATGCTGCCGCTGAAGCTGTAGTCGCGATGAACCACGGCATTCAGCAAGGTTTCACGGATCGCCTCCTCCGGGTAATCCCGAACATCGCTTCGAATCAAGCCCTGGAAGGCGGCTTTGGTTCCGTTGAAAAAATCAATCGCTCTGTAAGCCTCCTCGAGCTGCTTGAACAGAGAACCTTCGAACTCCTTGCGGTCCTTGAAGACGAGTTTGTCAGTGCCCTGGAAGACGGCGAGCTTGATGGAATGCTTGCATTGATCGGAGAGCAGAAGTCCCAGATTGGTATAGAGGCCATCGCTTGTCATGATGCCGATGTTGGTTTGCTGCACTGCGCCGAAGCTCATCCGACGGGCAGAGAATTCCTTCTTGGCATACGAAAAGGAAAGCTCCTGGAGTAGGGAGCGGTTGTTTTCATAAGCGTCCCCATCGGATGCTTTGATCATTTTCCGGATCGCGTCTTCTGAGGCCGGAACCGATGCCGTCCCCTGACGCACGTAGACGCCGGAGGGCTTCATGCCTTTTTCGCGAATATAATAGGGCCGCTTGGTGCCGCGCAGCACTTCGATTTTTACTGCAGTTTTTCCGGCATCGTGCATAAACGACAGCTGAGTAAAAAGCGTGACGTCCGGGCTGATGCTATCCCTGATGGCATTGGAGATCTGCTGCATGACAAAGTCGCCCTTGTCCAGGCCAATAAATTCACCATCGTCGCGGACGCCAATATAGATCGTCCCGCCCTCTGAATTTGCAAAGGCGACGACCTCTTTTTTTATGTCGGGTGTAAATTGTTCCTTCAATTCAACGTGTTCGGTTTCATGGAGCATAAAGCACACCTCCAGAAAGAGTTCTTTCTATCATTCTATCATTCTAACACTGATAGTAACATAAGGAGTGAAAGAAAGCAACAGAAGGCTTTTTCTTACAGAAGAATATTTGATGAGCATGTCCCCAATCGCCCGATATCGGTGTATGATTGATTTTAAGGAACCGCATCATAAGGAATTTGTATTGGAGGCGGTCAAAATGCTGAAGTTCATTCGTTATGTATTGCTGTTGCCGGTTATTGTGCTCTTTAAACGGATCAGGTATGATCGCTGATCGGCGAGATGAATGTCTTGTCGGGCAAAGAAATCCGAGAAGGAGGAATCTTCATGAATGCTGAACAAATTTATATTGCCATCGCGATATTGGTCATGGCTTGCATTGCAGTCCTGGTCCATCTGAAAAATAAAACGAAGAAAAGCAAGCCCTTGAGTCCGATGTCTTCGCTTGCCTTTGGCTTTGTGGTTGCGGGAATTGTTTTTGGTGATGCTCGCTGGATTGGATATAGTTTGATGGGGATCGGTGTTGCGCTTGCGGTGGCGGATCTATGGATCCAACGCAAGAAGTAGAATCCATTGAAGCAGAGACCATTCCATCATGATTCAAAGGAATGAACGCCCAAAAAATGAGACTTGACGACGCCCGGCTATTCAATACCCGATCCGGAAATAGTCCAGATAGGTCTTGAACTTATCCTGCGCGGAGAGGCAGGTGTCCGTCAGATAACCCTTCTCACGGTCCCATTCCTTAAGCCCGCGGTAATAATACAGCTTCAACGCATCCTCGATGATGAAGGGCACGATGCCATATTTCAGGCATTCCTTAAACATGATCAGGCGGCCGACGCGGCCGTTGCCGTCTTGAAAAGGATGGATCTGTTCGAAACGGACATGAAAGTCGAGGAGGTCTTCGAGACTTTTCGTCGCCTTGGCGTGATAGGCGGATAAGAGCGACTGCATGTCTCTGTGAACATTCTCCGGCAGCGTCGTTTCCATACCCCCGACTTCGTTGGGCATTTTTTTGTACTTCCCCACAGCAAACCAATCCTTCCGGCTGTCCCCGGTGCCGCTTTTCAAGAGGAAATGCAGTTCTTTGATGTAATTTTCGCTCAGTGCAGCATTAGCCCGGTCGATGATGGAATCGATGCACCGGAAATGGTTGGCGGTCACTATGATATCGTCCACATTGACCGAATGGTCTGTGATGCCGATGGTGGCGGTCTCAAAGATATGCCGTGTCTGCTCATGAGTCAGGGTGCTGCCCTCCATATGGTTTGAGTTGAAGGTCAGCTCGATCTGCACTTTATGGTATATGCCGCCGGACAGCCGGCTCTGCTTTTCGGCTTTCAAAATATCAAGCAGCGTTGCGGGAGCGGTTTGCTTTTTATTTTTTCGAGCCGGCTTTTGTGCGTCCTCCGGGATGTTCCAAGTCTTGCCTGTGAGAAAAGCGCCGGGAATTTTCCCTTCGGCGCAATAGTTTCGCACGCTGCGCTCGGACAGCTTCCACTTATTTGCGATTTGTGCAACGGACAGGTACTGCACGCAAATCCCTCCTCGTCATATGACCTGGATAAATCAAGTATAATCCTCTATCGGCAAAAAAGCAAAAAGATGACTGCGATATTGAGGCGATATTGCCGATAACGGCAAAATAACCTTGAACCTAAGAATTGACAATTAAAAACCATTTCTCTATGATGGCCTTAGAGAAGCGCCTGGCGCAAGCGGTAATCCCGCACAACTCCGCACAAAAAGTCACGAGATTCCGGCACAATCCTTCTATAATCACATTAAACGGAGGGAGGTGAAATGATTTGAATTGGATCATCGGCATACAGCATGCCATCGACTACATTGAGGAGAACATCACCCAGGCGCTGGACTACGACGACATCGCCAGGCAGGCCTGCTCCTCCAGCTTTCACTTTCAGCGCATTTTCGGGATCCTCTGCGGTTGTACTCTGGGCGAATACATCCGCGCCCGGCGGCTCACCCTGGCCGGCATGGAGCTTGCCGCATCGGACAGCAAGGTCATTGATGTGGCTCTGAAATACGGCTACGACAGTCCGGAAAGCTTCGGGCGGGCATTCCTCAAATTCCACGGCATCACCCCATCCCAGGCGAAAAAGGCCGGCGCCCCGCTCAAATCATTTTCCAGACTTTCCGTAAAGCTTGTGATGGAAGGCGGTCATATGATGGATTATCGAATCGAAGACAAAGAAGCGTTCAAGGTGATTGAGAGGGTCAGGCTGTTCTCGACGAAGGATGACTCAAACCTGAAGGAGATCCCGAAGTTCTGGGCCAGCGCCTATGCGGACGGCACCATCGAAACCCTCTGCGCCTACAGCGGCGGCGGAGTTTTCGACGGCAGGATTTTGGGCATCTGCTACGGTGACAGCTGTGAGGGGGAATGCCCCTATGGGATCGGCGCAGGCTACAACGGGAAAACGCCGCTGCCTGAGGGCTTCCAGGTCCGGGAGATCCCCGCAAGGACC
>CALMWJ010000123.1 GCA_937873525.1 uncultured Peptococcaceae bacterium
TGACCACTCCTTTTTTATCGTACTGACTGATGACCAGGGTGGGCAGCTGGGCTGTAAGCTCCACCTCAAAACCGTCGATCCCGGTAATCAGGATCTGACCGCCGCCGATGGAGGAACCTACCACTGTGAAGGGCGGCTGGGACGGGTCCTTCAGGGTAAAGGTCATGTTCACGGAGTTTTCGTGGGCGTTTTCCAGCTCGATTTCATAGAAATCGAAGCCAATGCCCTGGGCTGCCGCCAGCTCGAAGGACCGAGCCAGGTTCTCGTCGTCCTCCCGCAGTCCAAGGACGCCCGCCACCAGGGCCCGGTCGGTGCCGTGTCCTTTGTAGGTGCGCGCAAAGGAACCATGCAGACCGAAGGACACATGCGAAAAGGGCTGCCCGACAATGATTCGGGCAACCCTGGCCAATTTGGCAGCTCCGGCGGTGTGGGAGCTGGAGGGGCCGATCATGACCGGCCCCGCGACGTCAAAGATACTGATGTCCATGGCTTACCTCCTTGGCCGCAGGTCCCTTATTCGGGGAAATCGTAATGCAGCTTGGGATGACGGGCCGCACCCACCTCATCCAGCCGCTGGACCGGCGTTGTGACCGGGGCGGCGTGGAGGCGGTCCGGGTCGCTCTTGGCGATCTCCAACAGCTTGCGCAGCATCTCCGCGGCGTCGTCCAAGGTCTCTCTGGATTCCGTTTCGGTGGGCTCCAGCATCAGAGCCTCATGGACGATCAGCGGAAAGTACATGGTGGGCGGATGGATGCCGAAATCCAGAAGCCCTTTGGCCACATCCATGGCGGCGATTCCCGTTTCTTTTTTCAGTTCTTCCAGGGTCAGGACGAATTCATGCATACAATGCTTGCCGTAGGCCACCGGATAAAGATCCTTGACCTTGCTCATCAGGTAGTTGGCATTGAGCACCGCGTTTTCAGCGGCTTCAGGAATCCCTTCCCGTCCCAGGGTCATGATGTAGGTCAAGGCCTTGACCACCACCAGAAAATTGCCGTAGAAAGCCCGGACGCTGCCGATGCTCAGGGCGGGGATCGGCCCGAACTCCCATTCAGCGCCGGAAATCTCTTTGAGCCGTTTCAGGATATCCTTGGCTTCTTTTTCCATTTCCTTCGATTCGGCATCCTGTTTTGCGGCCAGCTCCTCAGCCTGTTCCTCCGCCGCTTTCTCAATGAGCTCCATTTCCTGGTCGTCCGCGCCTGCCCAGGCTGCGGCATCCTGAATGGGGGCGCCGGGCATAAAGACCGCCAGATGGTCTTTGCAGCCCACCGGACCGCTGCCGGGCCCGCCGCCGCCATGGGGCGTGGCAAAGGTTTTATGGAGATTGATATGGATCACGTCAAAGCCCATGTCGCCGGGGCGGGCCTTGCCCATGATGGCGTTCAGATTGGCGCCGTCGTAGTAATTCAGACCGCCGGCTCTGTGAATGATTTCCGTGATTTCAAGAATGTTTTTGTCAAAGAGCCCCACGGTGTTGGGATTGGTCAGCATCAGTCCGGCGGTGTCGTCACCGACAGCTTCCCGCAGCTTGGCCACATCCACCATGCCTTCCGCATTGGAGGGGATGCTGATCACATCAAAGCCGGCCATGACGGCGCTGGCGGGATTGGTGCCATGGGCCGAATCCGGCACGATGATCTTGGTCCTTTTGGTATCCTTGCGGGCCTGATGGAAGGCTTTGATCAGCAGCATGCCGGTCAGTTCGCCGTGGGCTCCGGCCGCCGGCTGCATGGTCATGTGATCCATGCCGGTGATTTCGCAGAGATAGGTTTCCGCCAGCTTCAGAACCTCCATGCAGCCCTGGGACATGGAAAGGGGCTGCAGCGGATGGATCCGGGTAAAGCCGGGCAGAGCGGCGATTTCTTCGTTGATTTTCGGATTGTATTTCATGGTGCAGGAGCCCAGGGGATAAAATCCATCGTTGACCCCATGGGCCCGTTTGGCCAAGGCGGAATAATGGCGGATCAGGTCGATCTCGGCCACCTCCGGCAAGCGGGGCGCCTTCTTTCGGACCGCCGACCCATCCAGCTCATACACCGGCACGTCACATGCCGGCAGCAAACTGCATCCCCGGCCTTGGCGGCTTTTTTCAAAAATCAGTTCCATTGTTCTGCCACCTCCTCCAGGACCTTGGCCAGCCGGTCGATTTCGGACTGGGTATTCATCTCCGTGCAGCACCACAGGATGCAGCCGGACAGCTCACCTTGCAGGGGATATCCGCCCAGCATGTCCTCGCATTCCAGTCGTTCTGTCAGTTCATCTGTCGGAATCGGGCATTGGGTTACGAATTCGTGGAAAAACGCTCCGGAAAATTTCATTTCGAATCCGGGGATGGCGCTGATTTTTTTTGCCGCCTCATGGGCTTTGCTCATGGATTGGCGGGCGGCTTCCGCCATGCCCTCCGGCCCCATGGCGCTCATGTAGACTGCGGCGGTCAGAGCACACAGCGCTTCGTTGGAGCAAAGGCTGCTGGAGGCTTTCTCCCGGCGGATGTGCTGTTCTCTGGCCTGCAGGGTCAGCACGAAGGCCCGTTGGCCCTCTTTATCCGTCGTCTCGCCCACGATCCTGCCCGGCAGCTTGCGGACCATGTCCTGTTTGCAGGCCATAAAGCCCAGATAGGGCCCGCCGAAGGAGAGGGGCATGCCCAGTGGCTGGCCTTCCCCAACCACGATGTCGGCGCCATAATCCGCAGGGGTTTTCAGAATGGCCTGGGCGATGGGATGGACGCCCATGATCAGCTTGGCACCGGCCTGATGGGTCAGGCGGGCTGCCGTATCCACATCCTCCAGCATGCCATAATAGTTGGGATGCTGGACGTACACGCAGGCTGTTTCACCGTCGGCCAGCCGTTCCAGAGCCGCCCAGTCCGTCACGCCGTCTTTGGCAGGGACCAGCGTCACCGTGGCGTTGACGCCCCAGTTGTAGGTTCGGATGGTCCGGATCACCTGGGGATTGGCGGTGGCGGAAACCAGCACTTTGGTCCGTTTCCGCTCCCGGCACATGGCGGTGGCTTCGGCGGCGGCGGAAGCGCCGTCATACACGGAGGCGTTGGAGGCATCCATGCCCGTCAGCTCGCAGATCATGGTCTGGTATTCAAATATGGACTGCAGGATCCCCTGGCTGATTTCCGCCTGGTAAGGCGTATAAGCGGTCAGCAGGGTTTCGTTGGACACCACACTTTTGACAATGGAAGGGATATAGTGGTTGTATGCGCCGGCGCCCCGGAAAATGGTGCGGAAGACATGGTTTTTGGCGGCGATGGCCTCCATGACGCTGCGCACTTCCCTTTCGGACAGGCCGGAGGGCAGGTCCAGGGGACGATCCAAGAGGATCTTCTCCGGAATCTGGGCTTTGAACAGGGCTTCCATGCTTTCAAAGCCGATGGCCTGAAGCATGGCCTGCCGCTCCCCAGCCGTGGACGGGATGTAGTTGCCCATGGATCTACGCCTCCTCAGCAATCAGTTTCTCATACTCCTCGGCGGACAAAAGATCCGCATGGTCGGTCACTTGGGTCACTTTGATCATCCAGGCGCCATAAGGATCCTGGTTCAGCAGTTCGGGTTTATCCAGCAAGGCTTCGTTGATTTCGGCGACCATGCCGGTCACCGGACAGTAGACGTCGGAAACCGCTTTCACGGATTCCACGTCGGCAAAGGGTTCGCCGGCGGTCACTGTATCCTCGGGCAGGGGAAGATTGACGAATACCAGGTCGCCCAGTTCACTCTGGGCATGGTCGCTGATCCCCACCAGCGCCGTCTTGTCGTCCAGAAACTTCACCCATTCATGTGATTTCATGTAAAGCACGTCTTTCGGAAATTCCATGATGATCTCCTCCTCAATCACTATCGTTTTAGCGTTTGTAGAACGGCAGCCTGACCACTTCGGCCTGGAGCCTGCGGCCGCGGACATCGATCCATAAGGCCGTGCCCGGAGCGGCAAGGTCAACCGGCACCAAGGCCATCGCCACCGCATAACCCAGATAGGGGCAATGGGTTCCGGAGGTGGTCCGTCCCACCGCCTCCACCGCCTCTGCCGAAGCATAGACACTGCAGGCTTCACGGGCGATCCCCCGGTCCTTCAGTTTAAGACCCACCCGTTTGCGGGACGGCTTGCCCTGGGCTGCCATCGCCGCTTTGCCAATGAAGTCTTCCTTGTCCATTTTAACGAAAAATCCCAGCCCCGTCTCCAAAGGCGTGATGTTTTCATCCATTTCATGGCCATAAAGCGGCATCGCCGCTTCAAGGCGCAGTGTATCCCGGGCGCCCAAGCCGCAGGGAATCAGTCCCAGAGGCTCGCCGGCCTCCAGAAGCTGGTTCCACAGGTCGGTCACATCCTCCGGCGCGCAATACAGCTCGTAGCCATCCTCCCCGGTGTAGCCGGTCCTCGAAACCAGGCAGCGAATGCCGGCAATTTCCAGATAGGGTGCAAAGCTATAATATTTTTCCGGCAGCGCGCCGCCGGACACCAAAGGCGCCAGAATCTCATGGGCCAGCGGCCCCTGGAGGGCCAATTGGGCTGTCTGGTCCGAAATGTCCTTGAAATCCACTTCCCCCAGAAGGTGGCTGCGGATCCACTCCGCATCCTTATGCCGGTTGGAGGCGTTGACCACCAGCAGAAAGTCATCGTCGGCGTACTTATAGACCAGGAGGTCATCCACTACGCCGCCGGTGGGATAACACATGGGACTGTACCGGCAGTCTCCGGCCGCCATGGTGGTGAAATCATTGGTCAAGAGATGCTGCAGATTGCGGAAAGCATCCTTGCCTTTCAGCATCAGCTCCCCCATATGGGACACATCGAAAAGGCCCGCCTTGGTGCGCACCGCCATGTGCTCCGCGATGACGCCGGCGCCATACTGAACAGGCAGAAGGTAGCCGCCGAAAGGTACGATTTTGCCCCCTGCCGCCAGGTGGGCGTCATACAAAGGTGTTTTTAGTTCCATCACTCTTCCCCCTTCTCCCGCGCCAAAATCGTTGCTGAAGCTTCCTATAAGTAGCAAAAAACAGAGGCGCATTGAAAAAACGTCAATACGCCTCTGTTGTGGTACCTGAAAGATTCTCCCTGCAGGGATTGCTTCTTCGGCGCCTTGCGGCTTTCCAGAGTCTCGTCCGATTCCGGTCCTTTTGCCTGAGAGTTTGTCGCGGCTTCACCTTCGGCGCCGTCCGGTCAGAAAAATCAATCATACCCCTGCCGGCGGTCTCTCCCGGGATCTTCATCCGATTATTTAATTCTAATATGAGGATACCCTGCCAAGCTTTTGCTGTCAAGCTGATTTTAGCCGCCTTAAGCCCTCCCTGGCCCTCGCTTCACTGGACGTCCAAAGCCTCCCGGCGGCGGGAGGATTCCTTGAAGCAGGCCATTAAAGTTTCTTTGTCCTCCCGAAGCAGAGCCTGCCGGATCTTTTCCAGCTCCAGGTCAAAGTTTTCGATGGCCGTCAGCAGGGCTTGCCGGTTTTCCAGAAACAATTCGCTCCACAGTTCCCCGTTGATGTTGGCGATCCGGGTCAGATCCCGGTAGCTGTCCCCGATAAACTGTCCCGTCTCCCGGTCCGGCTGGTCGCTGTTGATCAGGGCCACCGCCAAGGCATGGGGAAGCTGGGAAGTAAAGGCAATCATTTCATCATGATCCGCCGGGGTGATTCGCCGCACCCTCTTGAAGCCCAGAGAAAGGGCCAGGTCGGTGATCTTCCGGATATTCTCTTCTTTATTCCCCGGAATGGGCGTGACCAGGTAATTGGCGCCCTTGAACACCTGGGCGGAGGCGAAATCGATCCCCTTCTTCTCACGGCCTGCCATAGGATGCCCCGGAACGAAATCCACGTCCGCCGGCAGCAGATGATCCAAGGCCTCCACCAATGGGGTTTTTACGCCGGTCACATCCGTGATCAGGCTGCCGGGCTTGAAGAGGTCACGATTTTCAAGAATAAAGCGCTTCACATCCTGCGGATAGATGGCCAGGATCGTCAAATCCGCCTGGGGCAGAAGCTCTTCACCCCGGCAGCTGCCCTTGCGGATGATGCCCATGGCCAGTGCTTTATTTAAGGTTTCCTGACTGCGGTCCAGCCCAAAAACCTCCTCGTAGCCCGCTTCCTTGAGCGCCATTCCAAACGACCCGCCGATGACGCCCAGGCCTACAATCACAATTTTCATATCAGCCGCCCAACCTTTGCTCGTTTTAATTTTTTTCTTCCGCAGCTTCCCCTATCGGACCGCTGCGCCTTTTCTGCAGGAGATCCATGGCCTCTATATAGCCTTCCCTGCCTTTGCCATAGATCTGCCCGATGCAGGCCGGGGCGGTCACGGAGATCCTGCGGAAATCCTCCCGGCTGTGAATATCGGAAAGGTGCACCTCCACCGCCGGCACCGGAACGGATTTCAGCGCGTCGAAGAGGGCATAGCTGTAATGGGTATAGGCTCCGGGGTTGATCACGATGCCGTCAAAGCCCTCGAAATAAGCCTGCTGGATATAATCGATCAGCTGGCCTTCCGAATTGCTTTGCAAACATAGCAAGGTATGGCCCCGGGCTTCCGCCGCGGCCACAAGATCATCACAGAGTGCCTCATAGGTCTGGCTTCCGTAAACGGAGGGCTCCCTGATCCCCAGCATATTCAGGTTGGGTCCATTGATCACCATCAGCTTCATTTGGTTCGCTTCCTTTCAGATATTGCAGCAGCCGGCTGACCACATCCTCCATCGATCCTGTGTTCGCAATGCGCCAGTCCGCGCCTTGCCGGTACAAGTCCTTCCTTTGCTCATAAAGCCGGATCACCCGGTCGGGCCCGTCCTTCAGCAGAGGCCGGGTCTGGATATCAATATCCCGGAGAATATGCTCCAGGGGACGGTCGATCCAGACCACTGCCCCGCCGGACTTCAGCAAGATCAGATTTTCGGGATCCAGCACCACGCCGCCGCCGCAGGCAATGACCGTACGCCGCCTCCGGCACAGCTGACGGCATGCTTCCGTTTCCCAGCGGCGGAATTCCGCTTCCCCTTGATTGAAAAGCGCCGGGATGCTGCTGCCGGAAATTTCCTGGACAAAATCGTCCATATCCACAAAGTCCCAGCCCAGATGTCCTGCCAGCATCCGGCCAATCGCGCTTTTGCCGCTGCCAGGCATCCCGATCAGAGAAATCAGCTCTTCTTTCCTCATGCTTTGATGCCTTCTTTCAATTTTTCATAAATAACGCGGATCACTTCAGGGTCCAGAGGCTTGCCGTGCCAAATGGCCTGGGCTTTCACCGCCTGGGCCACCAGCATGTAGAGGCCCCCGCAAACCTGTTTGCCGGCCAGCCGCCCTTGATGCAAAAACTCCGTTTCCAAGGGATTATAGACCATGTCCACCAGCACATCAAACCGACGGATCACCTCAGGCCCGACCGGTGACGCACCCGGATGGGGCGACATACCCACGGGTGTGGCATTGATCAGGATGTGTCCTGAAATCTCCGATAAGGAATCATAGTCCAGCGTTACACCGCGGCGATCGAGGCCGGTCAGCTCCGAGGCCTTGTGCCGGGTCACCCGGAACAGCCTTTCAATGCCGCCATCCCAGAGCACCGCTTCCACGGCCTTGGCCACGCCGCCGGTTCCCAGCACCACCGCTGTTTTACCCAGCGGGTCGATGCGGTTGATCTGCAGCAGACTTTGAAGCCCGTAATAGTCCGTATTGTAGCCCGCCAGACGGCCGTTTTCCAGGGAGATCGTATTGACGGCACCGATGGTCTGAGCCTCCGGGGAAAGCTCATCCAGCTGGGCCATCACCGCTTGTTTATACGGAATCGTTACATTGACGCCCCGGATCCCCAGCAGCCTGAGGGCGCCCCCCAGCTTTCCGATGTCCTTTGGCGCGATTTCGAACAGTTTGTAAGCGCCCCGAACCCCCAGCAGGTCGAAGGCCATTTCATGGATCTGGGGTGACAGACTATGCCCCAGCTTTTCACCGACTAAACCGTAGAAATCCATGGTTTCCTCCTGTTCCGGCGGCCGATGGATGGAAGCCGCCTTATTGGTCATACCGGGGATAGCTGCCCAGCAGCCGGAATTTCTGGGCTTCGTCTTCCGCCTGCCGGAGGGTTTCCTTCATGAGCGGGGTGTCCATATTGCCTTCCAGGTCCACATAAAAAACATATTCCCAGGGCCGGTACTGCACCGGGCGGGACTCGATTTTGGTCATGTTGATGTGATTGGCCGCAAAGATCGAAAGCATTTTAGCCAGGGATCCGGGCTGGTTTTTCAGCCAGAAGACCACACTGACCTTGTTGTCGGCTTCGGTTTGCTGACGCCGGCGGCCGATCACCACAAAGAGGGTGTTGTTTTCCTTCAGATCATTGATGCATGGCTGCAGGATCTCCAGTCCATATAGTGCGGCCGCCCGGCTGCTGGCGATGGCCGCTTTGCCGGGATCCTTGGATTCCGCCACCATCTTGGCGCTGATGGCGGTGTTGTGATAAGGGATCTGCTGCCATTTCCGGTGCTTCTTCAGGAAATCACTGCTTTGGGCAAGGCCCTGGGGATGTGAATACACTTCCCGGATATCTTCCAGTTTGGCGCCGGGCAGACCCAGAAGATGCTGCTGCACGGCAATGCTCTGCTCGCCCACAATGTAAAAGTCATACTTGAGCAAGAGGTCGTAGGTCTCGTTGACCGAGCCGGTGGAACTGTTTTCGATGGGCAGGATGCCAAAATCGATCTCCTGCTTTTCCAGCGCCTGAAAAACATCCTCAAAATGCTCATAATGGCGGCGTTGGTGTCCCTCTCCAAAAAAGGCGATCAGCGCCGCTTCGGAAAAGGAGCCTTCCACACCTTGGAATCCCAGGGTCAATCCAGCCTCTGCCGTCCCGGCCGAGGGCGATCCGCCCTCTCTCGTCAGGCGCCGTCTCTGGAGATGCCGGCTCACCTGCATCACAGAACGGAACAACGCCTCGATCTCCTCTGCAAAGTCCGGATTTTCCAAGGCGGAAACCGCATGCCTCAGCACTTCCTCTTCCCGGTCGCTCTGCAGGATCGACATCCGATGTGCTTTTTTATACGCCGCAATCTGCAGTATTGCATTGAGCCTCTGTTCAAATAGACCTACCAGCTGATCGTCGATCTGGTCGATTTGCCGGCGATAATCCTTTAAGTCCTGCATGCCTCCCGCTCCTTCAACAATTCTAATATCCCGATGGCCGCCGCCGCCTCCACCACCGGCACTGCCCTGGGTACAATGCAGGGATCATGGCGCCCTGTGATGGACAAGGTCCGTGTACCGCCGGACAAGGCAATGGTTTCCTGGGGCTTTGCAATGGACGCCGTGGGCCGGACCGCCACACGAAAAAGGATCGGCATGCCGTTGGTGATGCCGCCGGTCACGCCGCCGCAGCGGTTGGTCCGGGTCTTGACCTGGTTTCCTTCATAATAATACAAGTCATTGCATTGAGAGCCGACAAGCGCTGCCGACTCGAAACCGGCTCCGAACTCAACCCCCTTGACCGCCGGGATCGAGAAGAGCAAATGGGACAGCACCGATTCCACCGAATCAAAAAAGGGTTCGCCGACGCCGGGTCCCACCCCAAGAATGACGCATTCGATGGTGCCTCCCAGAGAATCGCAGTCTGCCTTGGCATCAAGGATCGCCTGGGCCATGGCCGGGCCGCGGTCCGGGTCCAGCAAGGGGAGCTCCGCTTGAGCCAGGGCTTCCAATTCCCCGAGGGTCGGTTCCAGCGTAAAGGAACGGTCCTTGATGCGGCCAATGCTCTGAATATGCGCGCCGACCTGAATGCCCTTTTCCGCAAGGATCTGCTTGCATACCGCCCCGGCAAAGACCAGCGGCGCAGTGATCCGGCCGGAGAAATGGCCGCCTCCCCGCGGATCCTGAAAGCCCTGATAGCGGATGGTGCCAGGATAATCCCCGTGTCCGGGCCGCATCAAGTCTTTTAATTCCTCATAATCCGAGGAACGGGTGGACTGGTTTTCAATGACGGCGCACAAAGGTGTCCCCGTGGTCCTGCCCTCAAAGAGGCCGCTGAGGATCCGGGGCACGTCCGCCTCCTTCCGCGGTGTGGACAGACGGTTCTGTCCCGGCGCCCGGCGCTGCATTTCCCGGTTGACCCAGTCCATATCCAGGGCCAGTCCGGAAGGCAGGCCGCTCATGGTGATGCCGATGGCCGGGCCATGGGATTCCCCGAAGATCGATATTTTTAAGCTGTTTCCCCAGCTTCCGCTCATAGGCCAGCCTCCTGTCCAATTATTTTGATCCCTCTGTTCATCCGATATCTGTGATCCGTCCGCCCAGCTTTTGATAATCCTTCCAGAAGTCTGGATAGGATTTAGCCACGCAGTCCGGATCATCCAGAACAATGGGCTGTCTGCAGCAGGTGGCCGCAATGGCCAAGGTCATGGCGATCCGATGGTCGCCGTGGCTGGACACCTCCGCACCACCCGGCAAAACATCCACCCCCTGGATCATCAGCCCATCCTTCCGTTCGGTGATGCGGGCACCCAGCCGGTTCAATTCCACCCGCACGGCCTCCAGCCGGTCGCATTCCTTCAGCCTCAGACGCCCGGCGTTGATAATTTCTGAAGCGTCCTTACTGAGGACGGCCACAGCACTTAAAATGGGAACAATGTCCGGGCATTGGGACCCGTCAATAACTTCCCCATGAAGGCCTGACGTTCCCTGCCGCGCTTTGATCCCCTCCGGCGTTTGACTGATTTGTGCCCCCATTTGCTGCAGGATCGACATGACCTCCCGATCTCCCTGGAGAGAATCCAGGTTCAGACCCGCCACCGTTACGTCAGAGCCGAGCGCCCCTGCCGATAGGAAAAAGGCAGCCTGGGAAAAATCGCCTTCGATCGTATAGGTGCGGCTCTGGTAACGCTGCCGCCCCGGAATTAAGAATTGCGAATCGCCGATGGGCTGGATCCGGATGCCGAAATCCGCCAGGACCGCAAGGGTCATCTCCAAATACCCCCGGGATTCCAAAGGTGTGGTCAATTCGATCCAGGAATCCTCCTTCAGCATCGGCAGGGCAAAGAGCAGCCCGCTGATAAATTGGGAGCTTACGTTGCCGGGCAGTCGGAACACGCCGGGCTGCAGCCGCCCGGACACAGTCAGGTCCAAGGTGTATTCCGGCTGCTTTGGATCGATTCCCCGCTGGATGAATTCGATCTCCTGCTGTTTAAACGTCTCAAAGTAAGGCTCCATCGGCCGTTTCCCAAGATTGCCCTTGCCGACGAATCGGCTGGCCCCTGTTAAAGTCAACGCCACCGGCAGCATGAAGCGCAGCGTCGAGCCGGACTCATTGCAGTCAATGCAGCATGGCTGCGGTCGCTCCGAAGGTTCCTCTGACGCCCGAAGGCCGGATTTTTCTCCCCATTTCATGGCATCCGCCCCCTGCCGGACCCCCTGGATCCGCAGCAAGCCTTCCTCCCGATGGACCGTTGCGCCCAATGCCTCCACCGCCTGCAATGTCGCGTGAATGTCGTCGGATTCAGTTAGAAGTCCGTTCAGCTCACTGGTGCCGCCGGCGAGTGCGGCGCAAATGATTGCTCGATGGGCAAGGCTTTTGGATGCCGGCACGCGAACGATGCCTTGTAATTTCCCGGGAAATATCTCGATCCTTCTCATCATCTGCCCCTCCCTTTCTATTGATCGGCCTATTCTGCCTGCCAACCGGCTGCAGCATCAAAAAATGACGGGCTGGCGTCCCACAAATAGCTCTCGCCCAAGGTCTTCAATAAAACCACTTTTAATGTCCTGCCCAAGTTTTTCTTGTCGGTGGCAATCGCCGCCAGGATCTCTTTCTTCTTTTCGACCGGCATGCGACAGGGCAATCCATGCTGTCGCAGGAGCTTCTCCAGCTTCTCCGCCGTTCCCGGCTGGGTCAGGCTCATGGCTTCACTGATGCGGGTGATGGCAGCCATGCCCATGGCCACCGCCTCTCCGTGGCTGTGGCCTTCATAGTGTTCGCTGGCTTCAATGGCGTGTCCCAAAGTATGTCCGAAATTCAGGTGCATCCGCAGACCCAGATCCCGTTCGTCGGCTTCCACATAGCTCTTTTTGTGGCGGCAGCAGGTCTCGATGATATCAGCCATCACCGCCATGACAGCATTTCGGTCTGCTAAGCCGGCCAGCCGTTCAAGAAACGCAGCATCCCGGATGCAGCCGTATTTGATGACCTCCGCCATGCCGTCCCGGAAATAACGTTCAGGAAGGGTCTGCAGCAGCAGCGGGTCGATGAGGACTGCCTTGGGCTGATAGAAGCAGCCCACCAGATTCTTGCCCTGGGGCAAATCCACCGCCACCTTGCCGCCCACAGAGCTATCCACCTGGGCCAGAAGGGATGTGGGGATCTGCACGAAGGGCATCCCTCTCAAATAAGTCGCCGCGGCAAACCCTCCCAGGTCTCCGATGACCCCGCCGCCCAGAGTGATCATGAGGTCCTTCCGTGTGCATTGAAAGTCCAGAAGCGCTTCATAAATCGGCGGCAGACTGCCAAAGGCTTTGGTGGCCTCCCCCGGCTCCAGGGACAGCCGCCGTGTGGGATAGCCGGCCTCCCGAAGGATCCTCTCAGCCCAGTCTCCATAAAACGCATCCACATGATGATCGGTCAAAATAAAGATTCGGGCGCCCGGCTGCAAAGGCGGCAGCTTCTCCGCCAACCGGTCCATCAAGCCCTCTCCGATCCAGATCGGGTAGCTGTTTTCTCCTAGTTCCACAAGCAATCGCCTGGGTTCCCGGGATCTGGCTGTTTCTTCTCTTTCTATCATTATATCACCTGCCTGATTCACTTTCCTTCATAATATATCTTGGGGCCATGCCCTAAATTTCCCGGCCAACGGCTTCGGCGATCACTCTCAGCTGGGGCATCAGCTCATCAAAAACCTTAGGCTTTAGAGACTGTTGTCCGTCGCAAAGCGCACAGGCCGGATCATTATGGACCTCGATGATCAAGCCGTCGGCGCCCACGGCCACCGCCGCTTTGGATAAAGGCTCTACCATCCACCATTTGCCGGCGGAATGACTGGGATCCACCAGGACCGGCAAATGACTTAGCCTTTTGACTGCCGGAATGGCGCTCAGGTCCAGGGTGTTGCGGGTGTATGTTTCAAAGGTCCGGATTCCCCGTTCGCACAGGATCACGTTTTCGTTGCCGCCGGCCAGGATATACTCGGCCGCCATGATCCATTCTTCGATGGTGGCGGATAATCCCCGCTTCAATAAGATCGGTTTGCGGATCTGCCCCAGCTGCTTCAGCAGGTCGAAGTTTTGCATATTTCGGGCCCCCACCTGGATCACATCCACATCCTCCACGAACCGTTCAATATCCGAAGGGGACATCAGTTCGGAAACGATGGGCAGGCCGGTTTCCTTTTTAGCCAGCTTCAGCAGCTCCAGCCCTTCGTATTGAAGACCCTGGAAGGCGTACGGGGAGGTGCGGGGTTTGAAGGCACCACCGCGAAGGAAGTTGGCGCCGGCACGTTTCACGGCCTTGGCAACTTCAATGATCTGGGCTTCGCTTTCCACGGAGCAAGGTCCGGCGATGATGGCCAGTTTCTTTCCTCCGATGGTTTGGTCGCCCACCTTGACCACTGTGTTTTCCGGATGGAACAGCCGATTGGCCTTCTTAAAAGGCTCCACCACCCGCAGGATCTTTTCAACATTGTCATTGGCCTCGATCCGGGCAGCGTCGATACGGCTGGTATCGCCCACCAAGCCCAAGATCACAACGTTTTCACCAATGGATTCCCAGACTTGGACACCCTGGGATTGGACAAATTCTGTGACCTCCCGGACAGCTTCCCTTCCGACACCGGGTTTTAATACAATAATCATTTTGCTTCCTCCTGTCTTTTTCCCTGAAGCACCCATGGCGGATGCCAAATCCGATATTTTCCCATACATATATAAAAAAAACGAGGACTCTCAATGAGTCCTCGTCACTTTTAACACAATCACACAGGGTCTGCGCCGACGTCTGTGCATTCGATCAAAGAGATTTGCTCATTGAAAGACGTGAAAAAGGGTAGCAAAAATAGCCGAAGCTAAAATAGCTACGGTAGCTAAAGTAAAAATATAATTCTACCAAAGCGGCCAGTTTCCTGCGCATGCCTTCCATGAGAACCTCCTTCTTACAGAAATTGTTTATTGACGTTTATTATAGCAGACTTCATGCCTGTGTCAATCCATTTTTCCACACTCAATGCTTTGCCAGCTGCATGGCTTTCTCGCGAAGGCGCAGTTCCTCCGGATCCGCCGACTCATCCAGAACCAGTCCATGGGGCTTTTTGCGACCCTCGTCGTCCACCGACACAAAGGTGATGAAACCGTCGGTAAGTTCCGTCCCCGCCATTTCGGACAAGGCCTTGCCATAGACGACGATGCGGGTGTTCCCCAGCAGCACGACCCGCGTCCGGAAAGAAACGATCTCTCCGCTTGAGATCGGCGACCGAAAAACCAGGCCGTGGACATTGAAGCACACCAGATGCCGTGACTGCCGGCTGCATGCAGCCGCCGCGATAAAGGCAGCCTCCACAAACCATTCCGCCATGCGGCCTGCAAACAAGGTCCCATGATGGTTGAGGTCTTCGCTTTTGACTAAGTGGCTGGCAAAGAATTCTTGCATGGCGATGATTCACCTTTCATAGTCCTTGCACTGGAGCAGATCACCTTTGATCAAAGTTCCAAATCTCCCGCTGCTTCCGGCTGGTAGAGAATCTCCTTGATCTCGATCCGGACGGTTCCGTCAGGAACCCTCCACTGGATCACATCCCCGGCCTGATAGCCCAGCAGCGCTGTGCCGATGGGAGACAGGACAGAGATCCGGCCCTCTTTGATGGACGAATCCGAGGGATAAACCAGGGTGTATACCGTATCCTCCGAAGCATCGTCAAAGCGAAGCCGCACTTGTGTGTTCATGGTGATCACATCGGCGGGGATTCTTCCCGGGTCCACCACGGCTGCCTTTTCCAATTCCAGCTCCAAATCATTAATGTAAGGTTTGTTCTTTTCCTTGAGGTCGATGTCACCGTGGATGAGCTTGAGCAGACGATCCTTATCCAGACCGGTGATATATAGCTTTCTCGCCAAATCGACAGCCCCTTTCTTTATATTTCGTCAATAAAAAAAGTGCCCTGCACCGGGCTTTGGGGAGTCGAACCGCCGGATGCAGGCTTACCCTGACTATACGGGGCTTCGACCGATTTGTCAATCCCGCGGGGCCGAAGGTCAATTTTTGCCTTGTGGGCTTGGGCCTGCTGGTCTTTCTTCAGAATGCGATAGGTCTTGCCATCCTTCCGGAAATAGGCTCCTGTCTGTCTGAAATGGAAAGGAACGCCATGTCCGATGCATTGACGGCGTATATCCAGGACCCAGGCGTAGTCGCACAGGCGCGCATCGATGCCGGATTCGCCGCCCACCACCACATCTTCCACCCAGGATCCAAGATAAGGAGACAGGTCGATCGGCCCCAGCAGCGGCTCGCAGATGATGCTTTTGTGCCGGATGGGCAGGTCTCTGAAGATCGGCAGCCGAAAATCTGCCCGGTCCTGGTTCTCTGCCGTGCAGCAGACCACGACGTTGTCATAGCCGTCGCCCCAATCCGGAGGTATGCATTGTGCAAAACGGTGGATCCGCTTGGTGATAAAAAGGAATCTCAGGTCCGAACGGATCTTCATGATCCGCCAGGCCTCCTCACGCCAGGGATCCGCATCCTCCAGCAAAAAGTCCGAGGTAAAACAAGTATAAACAAGTTCGCCGGATGGGATTTTATATTCCTTCATCCGGTTTTTTCGCATCGGCAAATCAAAATCTTTGGTTTTGGTCACGATCGAGCTGTCCCTGCCATGCCGCGCGTCAATGCGGTAAACGTAGCAGTGGGCACAGCCGGCACTGATCTTGTGGCAGCCATGCCATAAATTCCATGAAGCCATAAGCGGTCTCCCGGGGCTTGCGCCCGATTACTGTAAATGCTGCTTCAGCTTTTCGGCGGTGAGACGATCCGCCGGACAAAGTTTATATTGATCCAATTCTTCCGGGGCAACCCAGGCAATATCCTCATGGATGTCCCGGAGGGTTTTGACCTCGCCCTTATGGAGCTCTGCCTGGAAAAAGGTAAAAGCAATCTCTTTGACCGGGTCACGATAAGCCCTTTGGTCAAAGATCTGCTTGATTCTGATGTCGATGGCCAGCTCCTCTTTGCACTCCCGGATGATGCACTCCTCCAAGGTCTCCCCCCGCTCCAGCTTGCCGCCGGGAAACTCCCAGTGATGGGCCAGTCTGCCTGCGGCCCTCTGGCAAATCAGGACCCGGCCTCCCCGGCAGATGATGGCGGCTGCAACTTGCATCATGTGTAAACCCCGCTTCCCAAAGAATCCATCCTATTATAACATAGCCGCAAGATATCGCCGCAACTTTTTTGAAGGAATGCCAAGGCCGCCGCCATGAATCAGGCGGCCCATTCCTCCATTTCACGGAGAGCCTCCGACTCGGTATCCGCGGAAAACAAGAAATTCCCCAGGAAATCAAAAACCTCCACATGACCGGCCGTATAAACCATTTTACAGCGCATCGCTGGCACCCCTTTCCTCTGTTCTGACTCCATTGTAGAAAATTAGCTGTGCAATAAACCGCTCAATGCCGTTGTGTTTGCCAGAGGCACGTGATATATTTTTAAAGAATGTCTCCCTTTGAGGGATCGATTCCAACTCAAAGGCTATTTTTTGCTTTGAAAAACCACTATAAGCGGCATATGGCAACTCATTTTATGATTCGGAGGCGATGGGTTTGGGCAATCGGCTTTCAAACAACTACAAGGCCGTGGTAGACAGAGATTCGATGCGGCTGCCGATCCTATATAAAAGCATTCTGGTTGGTCTCTGCGCGGGGCTTGTCACAGCGCTGTACCGCCGGGCGCTGATGGCGGCCGAGACGTTTTCTTTTGGGATGTATGACCTGCTCAGGGCGCATCCAGCCTGGATCCTGCCGGCTTTTATCCTGCTGGGAGCCGCAGGCTATGC
>CALMWJ010000124.1 GCA_937873525.1 uncultured Peptococcaceae bacterium
AGGGCATGATGTCCACCGCCCTGCCTGTGCTGGCGGTTGCTGTGGCGATCATCTTCTCCTATAAATTCGCCGGCCTCTACGGCATCGCGATCTCTGCGGTGGGTATGCTGAGCACCACCGGCATGGTGGTCGCTGTGGACGCTTATGGCCCGGTGGCTGACAATGCCGGCGGCATTGCGGAAATGGCTGGACTGGAAGAACATGTCCGTGAAATCACCGACGGCCTGGATGCCGTAGGCAACACCACCGCCGCGGTCGGCAAAGGTTTCGCTATCGGCTCCGCTGCGCTGACTGCCCTGTCCCTGTTTGCTGCCTACACCGCGGCCGTTGGCCTGGAGGTGTCCCAGCTTTCCTTGATGGAGCCTATGGTGGTGGCTGGTCTGTTCATTGGCGCTATGCTGCCTTATCTGTTCTCTGCCATGACCATGTCGGCCGTGAGCCGTGCGGCCGGACAGATGATCGATGAGGTCCGCCGTCAGTTCAGAACCATCCCCGGGTTGCTGGAAGGCACCGCTAAAGCGGATTATGCCACCTGCGTTAAAATCAGCACCGCGGCAGCCATTAAAGAAATGATCATTCCCGGCCTGATGGCCGTTGTGGTGCCGATCCTTGTCGGCATGACTTTGGGTAAAGAAGCCCTGGGCGGCCTTCTGGCCGGCGCAACCGCTTCCGGTTTCATTCTGGCCGTTATGATGGCCAATGCCGGCGGCGCCTGGGACAATGCCAAAAAGTACATCGAGGGCGGCCAGCATGGCGGCAAAGGTTCCCCTGCCCATGCGGCAGCGGTCAACGGCGATACCGTCGGCGACCCCTTCAAAGATACTTCAGGCCCTTCCATCAACATTTTGATCAAGCTGATGACCATCGTTGCCCTGGTGTTTGCCCCCCTGTTCATCTAATCCAGGTGCGATCATCGAAACCAGGAGCTGCCCGGCATACGGGCAGCTCTTTTTTTGCCCCGAGGGGCCATGGGCCTTCTTTCAAATCGATTGGAAGAATGGTAGAATACCATCAAGAGGAGTGAGAAACGATGAAAATATTACGTTATGAGCACCAGGGCCAAAGGGGCTATGGCTGTCTTGAGGAGGACCGGATCCGGAAGATCCAGGGCGACCCGGTCAGGGCCGGCGGAACCGCCGGGCTGCAGCGGTCTGAGGAAACTTTGCCCTTTGAAGACGTCAGGCTGCTGATGCCGGTGGAACACCCCCGGCAGATCCTGGCCATCGGCCTCAACTATAAAGCCCACATCGAGGAGTTTCAGAGGATCCAGGGCGTTTTTACACCGACGTTCCCGGTATCCTTTATGATCGCCCACTCGGCGCTGACGGATCCGGGCAGTCAGATCACGGTGCCCTTCCGGGAACATAAGACCGATTATGAAGCTGAATTGGTGGTGGTTATGGGCAAGGAAGCCTTTGAGGTCAGCGAGGCGGATGCCTTGTCCTGCGTCTTTGGCTACACCTGCGGCAACGACATCACCGACCGGGACATCCAGAAACAGGATCAGCAATGGACCCGGGCCAAGTCCTACCCAGGCTTCAAGCCTGTTGGTCCATGGATCGAAACCGAGCTGGATCCCTCCGATCTGAAGCTGGTGGCCAGGGTCAATGATGAGATCCGCCAAAAGGGCAACACCGGATCCATGATCCACACGGTGCCCCAGTTGATTTCCAAGGTCAGCAGCTTTATGCGCCTGTATCCCGGCGATCTGATCTTTACGGGCACCCCCAGCGGGATCGGGCCGCTGGCGGCTGGCGACATCTGCGAAATCGAAATCGAAGGCATCGGCGTTCTCAGGAACCTGATTTCATAAAGCGTATGAAACACGAAGCTCCCTGCCGGACGGGACCGGTCAGGGAGCCTTTTTATTCAGTGCGCTGGGATGTCAAGCTTTAAAGGATTTGCGGGATTCCAGCCATTCCATGCAGCGAAGGGCGGATTGGTTTTTGTCCTTCACCTCCAGCATGATGTCCAGATCCAGGCCTTCCAGACCTTCATAAAAGGCGGCAAATTCCTCAAGGCGGATGCTTTCGGAATGGGCGCCGGGCCGTTTGCCGCCGGCTTGCTGTGAATAATGGATTTTTTGCAGTCCATCCCCGTGCTGCCAGGTGGAACGGCACTGGCGGATCCAGTCCAATACCGTCCTTTGGGTGTTGCTGGGCTTGGCTGTATGATGGAGGTTGTCGAAGACCACCGGGGCACCGGTGGCGGCGCTGATGTCCAGGACCTCCTCGATGGCATAGGAACGGTCATCGTTTTCGATGATGAGCCGCTGCCGGACGGCATCTGCCAACCGATGATAGTTGGCGATGAAGCGCTGCGCGGCGGTTTTCTTATCGCCATAGACGCCGCCGATGTGCAGAACGATCTTATGCTCCGGTGAAACACCAAGAAGGTCCAGGACCCGGGCGTGGTATGCCAGATCCGCCGCAGCGTTCTGAACCACCCGGGGATCCGGTGAATTCAGCACCGTATATTGTCCGGGATGCATGGAGACCCGCAGGCCCGTCTCTTTGATCTTTCTGCCCAGACCGTTGAATTCTTCCTCAAAAAGCGCCGGCCAAGGCAGCCGGTTGACGGGGCTGGAGCCGAAGGGGATCAGGTCCGAAGTGATGCGGAACATCCGGATCCGGTGGGCTTCATTATAATCCAGAATGTGGTCCAGCGCGTCCAGGTTGTGGGCGATGACCGTTTCCAGTTTTTCATTGCTGGCGTTTTTCAGAAGGCAGGTCCTGAAGGATGTGCGGGGAACGCCGACGGTGAGGCAGGCATAGCCGATGCGCATGGGCAGTCTCCTTTTGCTTGCAAGATGGGCAGGCCTTTTGCAGAAATTGTATCAGAGGGCGGAGGATTTGACAAAGGGGAATCGGTATATTGCATATTTTGACCTTCTTTGATATACTAAGGCCAAAGTCAATAAAGGTCAGGTGAGAGCAATGGCGCAAAGTATTGCAGGTCAAATTGAAGCCTACCTCAAGAAGCTTCTGATGGTCCAGGATTATATCGAACTGCAGCGCAGCGAGCTGGCAGAGATCTTCAGCTGTGTGCCTTCCCAGATCAATTATGTGCTGGGCACCCGCTTTACCCCCGCCCAGGGCTATATCGTGGAAAGCCGCCGGGGCGGCGGCGGATATCTGAAAATCGTCAAGCTGTCCTGGGACGATCTGGCGGACTGTGCGGCCGCCCGGCTGCCTGAAACCCAGCAGGATGCCCTCAGCCAAAATGAAGCGGAGGGGATCCTGAGACGGCTTTTCGAGGAAGACTGGCTGACCCAGCGAGAGTATCAATTATTGCGAATGATGCTGAGCCGCGATGTGCTGCTGGGCAGCGCCCAGGCTCAGGATGTGCAGAGGACGAGGCTGCTGCAGGCGGCCTTGACCGCGCTTTGCCGCATGGACGGCAGATAGGAGGAAAACATGTTTCAAGGATTCACTGAGAAAGCCCGCTGGCTGGTCACTCAAGGCGCCGCCGATGAAGCACGCCGTTTAGGGCACAGCGACGTGGGCACGGCCCACTTGCTGCTGGCGCTGCTCCGTGAAGGAGAGAGTGTGGCGGCCCATGCATTGAAAGAAAGCAAAGTCGAATACGACACCCTGCGCAAGGCCATTGTGGAGATCGTGCCGCCGGGACGCACCATGAAGACCTTCCTGTACATGACGCCGCGGCTGAAACGGGTGGTGGATGTGGCGCGGGATGAGGCGGTCCAGATGGGGACCCCTTATGTGGGCACCGAGCATCTGCTGCTGGCGCTGCTGCAGGAGGAGGAAGGCCTGGGTCTGCAGGCCCTGGCCGATTTGGGCGTCAATCCGGAGAGCATCCGGAAAATCGTCATTCAGACTCTCGGTTTCCAGAACAGCAATTACCAGGAAATGAATATGGGCAAAGGGGCCGGCACTGCCAGCAAAACCCCTGCCCTGGACGAATTCGGCCGCGATCTGACCGTCATGGCGAAACAAGGGAAGATCGACCCGGTCATCGGCCGTGAAAAGGAAATTGAACGGGTGATCCAGATCCTTTCCCGCCGGACCAAAAACAACCCAGTGCTTCTGGGTGAGCCGGGCGTGGGCAAAACCGCCATTGTGGAAGGCCTTGCCGGCCGGATCATTGCGGGCCAGGTGCCGGAGCCTATGAAGAAAAAACGGGTGGTATCCCTGGACATGGCTTCTCTGGTGGCCGGCTCCAAATACCGCGGCGACTTCGAAGAACGTTTGAAAAAGGTCATGGAAGAGATCCGCGCCAGCGGCGATGTGATCCTCTTCATCGACGAAATGCACACCCTTGTCGGCGCCGGCGCTGCGGAAGGGGCCATCGACGCGGCCAATATCCTCAAGCCGGCCTTGGCCCGAGGCGAATTGCAAGCCATCGGCGCCACCACCATGGATGAATTCCGCAAGCATGTGGAGAAAGATCCGGCGCTGGAACGCCGTTTCCAGCCGATCATGGTGGACGAACCCAGCAAAGAAGATGCCCTGAATGTTTTGAGGGGGCTGAGACCTTTGTACGAAACCTTCCATCAGGTCGCGATCCGTGACGATGCCCTTGAGGCGGCGGTCCAGCTTTCGGAGCGTTACATCACTGACCGCTTTTTACCGGACAAGGCCATCGACCTGGTGGACGAGGCCGCTTCCAGAGTAAGGCTTCGCTGCAATACCATGCCGCCGGAGCTGGCCAATCGGGAACAGCGTCTGGAACAGCTGGCCCTGGACAAGGAAGCCGCGATCATGGCTCAGAACTACACCCGGGCCGCGGAGATCCGGCAGGAAGAACTCCTGATGCAGAAAGAGATCGACAATTGGAAGGCCAACTGGGAAACCTATCGCAGCGACCAGGGGAACCAAGTGACTAAGGAAGAGATTGCCCGCATTGTGTCGGCTTGGACGGGTATTCCGGTGACCCAGATCGCCCAGGAAGAATCCCAGCGGCTGCTTCACCTTGAAGAAATCCTTCATCAGCGTGTGGTTGGTCAGGAAGAAGCGGTCGTTGCCATTGCAAAAGCCATCCGCCGCTCCAGCGCGGGGCTGCGGGACCAGCGCCGGCCCATCGGTTCCTTCGTATTTGCCGGCCCCACCGGGGTGGGCAAGACCGAATTGGCCAAAGCCATCGCCCAGGCGATGTTCGGGGACGAGAATGCCATGGTGCGGCTGGATATGTCCGAGTATATGGAGAAGCATGCGGTGGCGCGGATGATCGGTGCGCCTCCCGGCTACATCGGTCATGATGAAGGCGGCCAGCTGACGGAGGCCATCCGGCGCAAGCCCTATTCCGTTATCTTGCTGGATGAGATCGAAAAGGCCCATCCGGATGTGTTCAATACCCTGCTGCAGGTTCTGGAGGATGGACGTCTGACCGATTCCAAGGGGCGCACGGTCAACTTCCGCAACACCATCGTGATCATGACCTCCAACATCGGGGCATCCACCCTGCGCAAGGAGAGCAGTCTGGGCTTCGTGACCAAATCCACCGAAGCGGAGGATTACAAATGGATGAAAACCCAGATCCTCAGTGAGATCAAGAAGGTTTTCAAGCCTGAGTTCCTCAACCGCCTTGATGAAATCATTGTTTTCCACAGCCTGGAGGACGTCCATCTCCAGTCCATTGTCGGCCTGATGCTGGACCAGATGGCTAAACGGCTGCAGGAACAGGAGATCCGGGTCTCCTTCGGGGAAACGCTGAGGAAGCATCTGGTCAAGGAGGGCAAAGACCCTGCCTTTGGCGCCCGCCCTTTGCGCCGGGCCATCCAGCATATTGTGGAGGATGTTCTGTCCGAAAAACGGCTTCTGGGAGAACTGCAGCCGGGGAAACAGTATCTGGTTGACTGGAAGGAAGAACCGGAAGGCGTGCTGACTCTGACCGAGGAAGGCAGCGAGGCGCCTGAACCGGTGGTCCTCATGACCCCAGAAGGCCAGCCGGCCGAAGGGGGAGAAGGGCCGGTCAAAGCAGACGCAGAGGGAATGAGCGACGTTTCGGGGACACACCATGAAAATTAAGACCAAGTATGTCTGCCAGGCTTGCGGATTTGAAACCGTCCGATGGATGGGCCGCTGCAGCCAATGCGGCGAGTGGAACACCTTGCAGGAAGAAATTCAGAGGGAAGCCTCCAAACCGGCGTCCGGGCCCCTGGCCCGGGCGGGTTTGGGTATGGTCCCGGTCCAGGAAGGCCCCCTTCCGCTGGAGGCGATCCAAAATTATGCCGTTGAAAGGCTGGACTTGCAGATCGAAGAGTTCAACCGTGTCCTGGGCGGCGGCCTGGTGCCCGGTTCCATGGTCCTGTTGGCCGGAGACCCCGGCATCGGCAAGTCCACCCTGCTGCTTCAGGCGGCGGCCATGGCGGCGGGCCAATGGCCTAAGGTATGGTATGTGACCGGGGAGGAATCGGTGCAGCAGGTGAAGCTGCGGGCGGCTCGGATGGGCTGCAGCCGGGAGAATTTGTGGCTTTGGGCCCAGACGGATATGGATCAGATCCTTTCCCGCATGGCGGAGGACCAGCCTTCTCTGGTTGTCGTCGACTCCATTCAGACCATGTTCACCCATGAACTGGAAAGCGCGCCGGGCAGCGTGGGGCAGATCCGCGAATGCACGGCCCGTCTGGCGCTTCTGGCTAAGAGCCTGCATATCCCGGTGATCATCGTGGGCCATGTGACCAAAGAGGGCAGCATTGCCGGACCCAGGGTCCTGGAGCATATGGTGGATACGGTGCTGTATTTCGAAGGGGAGCGCCATTATCCCTACCGTATCCTCAGGGCGGTCAAAAACCGCTTTGGATCCACCTTTGAGCTTGGAGTTTTTGAGATGTGCGAGGAGGGTCTGCGACAGGTCCTGAATCCCTCCATGGCCTTTTTGGCGGAACGGCCCCTCTCGGCTCCCGGTTCGGTCATTGCCGCCTGTATGGAGGGGACCCGGCCGATGCTGGCCGAAGTCCAGGCCTTGGTGAGCCCCTCATCCCTGGCCCAGCCCCGACGGGTGGTCAGCGGAACCGATTACAACCGGGTCAATATGATCCTGGCGGTGCTGGAAAAGCGCGCCGGCCTTAAGCTGGGGAACCAGGACGTCTATGTCAACATCGCCGGCGGCATCCGGCTCCAGGAACCGGCCATGGATCTGCCCATCGCTATGGCCGTGGCCTCCAGCTTCAAAAACCGGCCAGTCAAGGACAACATGGCAATTATGGGCGAAATCGGCTTGGCCGGCGAAGTCCGGCCAGTCAGCTATCCGGAAAAAAGGGCGGCGGAGGCCGCTAAACTGGGCTTAAACCGGCTGCTGGCCCCCCGGGGCAGCAGGGCAAAAATAAAAACCTCCGGGACCGAGATCCTGGAGGCGGACACCTTGGTGGAGCTTCTGGCCTTAGGCATGGAAAAAAAAGCGCCTTATCCGACGATAACGACGGAATAAGGCGAACTTAAAAGCTTCAATAAACATCCAGCAACCGGAAGGGCTGGGGACCGGGCAGGTCAGTCAAGATTGAATTTGCCCAGGGTTTCCAGCTTTTCGGTTTCTTTTTTCAGAACATCCTGCAGGGAAATGTCAAAAACGTTGCACAAAGCGGTAAGATAAAAAAGATTCCGGCCGATCTCCTGCGTGAGCACTTCTTTGCAATTGTCGCATAACTGGCCTTCCACGTGGGAAGAGAGGATCTGGCGCAGTCCTTCAAGATCCACTTCCGGCGGAATGTCGGGCTTGCACGCATGGATTTCGATGCAGCCGCAGGTGGTGACCGCCTTGACCACGGCCCCGTTGACCCGTGCACAATTCTCCTGGCACTTGCTTAAAATATCAAGAACGCTCTGATGGCGCAGCAGAAAGTGGGAAACAGCGCTTTGGAAATCACTGCAATAGGTTTCTCCCATGAAAATTCACCTCGTTCCTTAATACGTCTATTATAGGAAGATGGCATGGCCCTGTCAATGAAAAGGCCTAAAAAGCCGCGGCAGTTTCACCGGCCGGTATCATAATGGAAGGCTATGCCATCGGCGGACGGCCCGGAACCTATGCAACAGGCGAAAGGGCGGCGAAAGCCAGTCAAAAAAATATTGCGGAAAGTAATAAAATGCCATTGACGATGAGCCGGCGGCTGATTATACTATTAACTTTACACATCGTGATTAATCTGTTAAAATAGATTATATATTGATGGCCGTTTGGTAGGAGGTGGCGCTGTGTTTTTGGTGGGAGACAAGATCGTTTATCCGATGCATGGAGCTGGGGTCATCGAGGCGATCGAAGAAAGAGATATTCTTGGGGAAAACCGCCGATACTATGTTCTCAGGATGCCCATCGGCGAGATGCGGGTCCTGGTGCCGGTTTCCCATATACCCGAAGGCGGCTTGAGGCTCGTGATCGGCGCCGAGGAAGTGGGCCGTGTCTTTGAGATCCTCGGCGAGGATGCAGGAACGGAGCAGGAAAACTGGAACCGCCGTTACCGGCATAACATGGAAAAGCTCAAAAGCGGCGATATTTTCGAACTGGCCGAGGTGGTCCGCAATCTGACCCGCCGCGACCAGCGAAAAGGCCTTTCCACCGGCGAAAAGAAGATGCTGGACAATGCCCGGCAGCTCCTGGTCAGTGAATTGGTCCTGGCGGAGAACGCAACCGAGGAAAGCGTTGCCATCCAGATCAAAATGTGTTTTGCAGCTTAAGCCCTGTCGGACGCCTTCGGGTCCGGCGGGGTTTTTGAAAAAGCATGGCTTTTATGTCCCTCAGCACGACACATATGACATGTTTTTCTAAACAAAGCCTTGCCTTTGGCTTCAGCGACCCTTATAATTGTTCTAACAACCGGATTCGTCCGGTGAAACGGCCGGATCCTAGGGTCTGGCTTCATTTCTTTTTCAGGAGGTGAAGGGGGCTTGATGAAGTTTATCCGCAGCATCATGGCGGTCTTGATGGGCCTGCTGGGCTGTACGGGCGCCTGGTTTTTTGTCATATCGGATTTTTACGCACAGAATTTTGAAGTGCACGGTCTTATTCTTCGGGCCGCCATTCTTGGTGCGGCTTTCCTTGTTTTTCTGATCGTTGGATATGTGGTCGCTCCCGCCATTATCAGGAACACACGGCATTTATTCAGTTGGCTGGAAAGCCGGCTACAGAACATTCCCACCGCCGACTTGGCGGGCGGTGTCATCGGGCTGATCATCGGACTGATCATTGCCTCTCTGGTCGGACCGGCGTTGGCCGGGATCCCGATCGTTGGATATTATCTTCCGTTGATCACCAGCGTGGCCCTGGGCTACCTGGGACTGTCCCTGGGGATCCAGAAGCGTGACGAGATCATCAACATCAACAACATCAACCGCATCCGCTCTCTGACGGCCAGAGACAAGAAAAAGGATCCGGGCGGCGTTGGGGAGCCTGCGTCCTCCGCCGAGGAGGACAAGGCGAGAGGGCAAGGGGGCGAGCCCTGTGCTTTCAAAATCCTGGACACCAGCGTGATCATTGACGGCCGTGTGGCGGACATTTACCGTACCGGATTTTTAGCCGGCAAAATCGTCATCCCCAAATTTGTTCTGACGGAGCTGCAGCACATCGCCGATTCCTCGGACGCCCTCAAACGCAATCGGGGCCGCCGGGGCTTGGATATTTTAAACGACATGCGCAAGGATATGAATGGGGTGATCCAGATCGTGGATACGGATTTCCCCGAGGTTCACGAGGTGGATGCCAAGCTGATTTGTCTGGCACAGCAGGTCGGCGGCGAGATCCTGACCAACGATTACAATCTCAATAAGGTCGCGGAGCTCCAGGGGGTGCGGGTCCTCAACATCAACGACTTGGTCAACGCCCTGAAACCTGTTTATCTTCCCGGTGAAGAAATGCGGGTGCTTGTCCTGAAGGAAGGCAAGGAGCAGCGTCAGGGCATCGGCTATCTGGACGACGGCACCATGATCGTGGTGGACTCAGGAAGAAAATACATCAATCAAACGATCCACTGCATCGTGACCAGCGTCCTGCAAACCTCGGCGGGCCGTATGATTTTTGTTAAACCCAAGTTTAACGACGACCGCGTGCTGGTGGAGGAACGGAACGTTGTATAAGCATGAAGGACCGGAGACCGGCGGGAGGCTAAACCCGAACCCGAGCCCGGCACCTTCCGGACGGACGGGCGCCGCGGTGATCGTGCCCTGTGCCGGACAGGGACTCCGAATGGGCGGAAAGACCGCCAAACAGTTTTTGGCCGTTGAGGGCAAACCTGTGCTGGCGTATACCTTGTCCTGCCTGGAAGCCCATCCCAGGATCCAAAGGGTGGTCCTGGTGGTGCCGGATGGCTGGCAGCACAAGATACAGGCCGAGATCCTTACAGTTTTCGGCTTTGGCAAGGTGACGGATGTGATCGCAGGCGGGGCGACCCGTCAGGCTTCCGTTGCCTGCGGTCTGGCCGCTCTGGGGTCATGGGAGGGGCCGCTGCTGGTCCATGACGGCGTTCGGCCGCTGACTCCGCCGGAGGTTTTCGACCGGGTCATCGATTCCGTGCTCGAATGCGGCACCGGGATCGCCGCGCTGCCGGTGACGGACACCATCAAGCGGGCGAGTGACCGGGGATGGATCGTGGATACGGTTCCCCGCCATGACTTATGGCGGGTGCAGACGCCTCAGGGCTTCTGGCCGGATGCGCTGCGAGGGGCTTATGCCGCCGCCGAACGGTCCGGCTTTTCAGGGACCGATGACGCCTCTCTCCTGGAGGCTTGCCATCAGCCGGTGCGGCTGGTGCCGGGGGATCCATGGAATGTCAAGATCACCTATCCGGAGGATCTGGCGCTGATGGAGGCCCGTCTTCGACACATCAAGCAAACCGACATAAAAGGAAGCGTAATATGCGGATAGGATTTGGGTACGACGTGCATCCTTTTGCCGAAGGAAGGCCCCTGATATTAGGCGGTATTCAGATACCGTGGGATCGGGGGCTTTTAGGGCATTCCGATGCGGATGTCCTGCTTCATGCTATGATGGACGCGCTGCTGGGGGCTGCCGCACTGGGGGATATCGGCACCCATTTTCCGGACACGGATCCCCGATACAAGAACATTTCCAGCCTGCGGCTGCTGCGGCAGGTCCGGGATAAGCTGGAGCAGGCCGGTTTTGCCTGCCATAATATGGATTGTACTCTGCTGGCGGAAGCTCCGAAGATCAAACCCTATATCCCGGCTATGACCGGATGCGTCAGCCAGGCCCTGGGGATTGAGGAGAACCGCATCAGCATCAAGGCCACCACCAATGAAAAGATGGGCTTTGTGGGACGTGAAGAAGGCATGGCGGCTTACGCAGTCTGCAGCATATCGACTTTGGGAGGAGATAAAGATGAGTGAAATCAACGTTTATAATACCTTGACTGCAAAAAAAGAACCGCTGGTCCCCAGGGAGCCCGGGAAAATCGGCATGTACGTTTGTGGTCCCACCACCTACAATTTCATCCACCTGGGCAATGCGAGACCACTGGTGGCGTTCGACACGATCCGCCGTTATCTGGCTTACAAAGGCTTCGACGTCACCTACATCCTGAACTTCACGGATGTGGACGATAAGATCATCAACCGCGCCAATGAAGAAGGACAGGCGCCGCAGGCTTTGGCTGACCATTACATCGAGGAATATTTCAAGGACGCGGATGCCCTTAACGTCAATCGCGCCACAGTACATCCCACGGTCAGCGGCCATATAACGGAAATCATCGATTTTGTCCAGGCTTTGATTGACAAAGGCATGGCCTATGAAATCGACGGCGACGTCTATTATTCGGTCTCTAAGTTCAAAGAATACGGCAAGCTTTCCAAGAGAAACCGGGAAGATTTGCTGGACGGCGCCCGGGTGGGCGTTGACGAACGGAAAAAGGAAGCGGGAGATTTTGCCCTTTGGAAGAAGGCCAAGCCCGGCGAGCCCTTCTGGGAAAGTCCCTGGGGACTGGGACGTCCCGGCTGGCATATCGAGTGCTCCGCCATGTCCCATAAATATTTGGGGGAAAGCTTTGACATCCACGGCGGCGGCTTTGACCTGATCTTCCCTCATCATGAGAATGAAATCGCCCAGTCGGAAGGCCGCTTCGGCAAGCCCATGGCCAAGTACTGGATGCATAATGGCTTCATTACGGTCAACCAGGAGAAAATGTCCAAGTCCCTGGGCAACTTTTTCATGCTGCGGGATATCCTGGCGAAATTCCCTGGCCCGGTGATCCGCTTCTATCTTTTGTCAGTGCATTACCGCAGTCCTCTGGATTTTGACGACCAGAAGCTGGAAAGTGCCGCCAAAGGCTTGGAACGGCTGAGGACGGCGGCGCGCCTTTCCAGGGAAGTCCTGGACCGCCAGGAAGCCCAGGGCGTTATGGCGCTGCAGCAGCCCGGCCCGGAAGGCGCCGAGGAACTGGCCAAACTGCGCAAACAGTTTGAGGATGCCATGGACGACGATTTCAATACGGCGCTGGCCAATGCCGCGCTGTTTGATATGGCGCGTCTGCTGAACTCCTGGAACGCCTCGGCGGAGACCGCTGACCTGGCGGCCATCGCTGCCGGGCTGTCCCAGATGACCGAATTGGCAGAGGTTCTGGGAATCGATTTGACGGAAGACCGTGGCGGAGACGAAGAGGATACCGAGTTGAACCATGCCTTGAAAGCCCTTCTGACCGACCTTGGGGAGACCTCCGCCAACGGCATCGAAATGCAGATGGCGACCCTGCTGGCGCTGCGTGAAGCCGCCAGAAAAGCGAAGGATTTTTCGAAAAGCGACCGGATCCGCGACGGGCTCAAGCGCCTGGGGATCCAGATCGAAGATACGCCCCAAGGGCCGCGCTGGCGCAGGGGGTAAGCATGTGGAACTATCCTGAGGAGGCGCCGGAGCGATTGGCGCCTCTGTCGCTGGCTTACGTTGGCGATGCGGTTTTTGAATTGTATATCCGCAGCGGACTGGTCCGGCGGGGCGGCAAAATCGATGCCCTTCACCGGCAGGCGGTGCGTCTGGTCAAGTGCTCGGCCATGGCGGCGTATTACCAGCGGCTGGAACCCCATCTGCAGCCGGATGAACTGGAGATCATGCGCCGGGGGCGCAATGCCAAGTCGCGCCATCCCCGCAGCGCCAACGTCCAGGAATACCACATGAGCACCGGCTTTGAAGCCTTGATCGGATATTTATTTCTAAAAAACCAGGAGGACCGGCTGGTCCGCTTACTGGAAGTTGCCTTGGAAACGTCTGATCAATAGGACCGAGCCTATACGGATGCCGGGGCCGCCTGAGGGCGCAGCCACGGCATCTGACGGCTGAAGGAGAGAAAACAATGGAAAAAAGAAACAGCAGATCCAAGGGCCCGGTTCGGCCCCAGCGACCAGACCCTTCCGCGAAGCCCGGCAGCCAGGAGCGGCCGCGGCGTTCGGGCAAGCCGGCCTCTGCCGGCCCGTCTGAGGGATATCGCAGAGCTGGCGGTCCAGGCCGAAGCGCCGGACCGGAGCGGGAACGGACGGCCCCGGCAGCCGCCGCGGGCAGAAGGCCGACGGCAGGTCCTGCGGTCAAAGCCACCCATCAAGCCCCTGTCAAAACCCCGCCTGTGCCCGCAATGGCTGTAGAGACGGAGCAGGGTCCGGGACGGGACCTGATCTATGGCCGGAATCCGGTGCTGGAAGCCTTGCGCCATGGACGGCCGATGACACGTTTATGGCTCCTGGAGGACACCAAGGAATCGGTGGCCGGGGAGATCGTGGCCCGCTGCCGTGAAGCAGGCATTCCTTATAAATTTGTCGATAAACTGTTTCTGGACCGGCTGACGGAGGGTGCGATGCACCAAGGCCTCGTCGCCCAGGCCGGCGCCAAGAATTATGTGGAATGGGAAACCATGCTGACAGACGCGGCTGCCAAAGGCCAGGTGCCTTTGCTGATCCTGCTGGATCAGGTAGAGGACCCTTACAATTTGGGTGCCGTACTGCGCTCCGCCGATGCGCTGGGCGCCCACGGCGTGATCATTCCCAAACATCGGGCGGTTCCCCTGACGGCCAGTGTGGGGCGTTCCTCCGCCGGTGCGGTGGAATATGTGCCGGTAGCCAGAGTGACCAATCTGACCCAAACCATCGTACAGCTTAAAAACGCCGGACTTTGGGTCATCGGCGCCACCGCCGAGGGCAAACAGACGATCTATGATACGGATTGGACCGGGCCGGTGGCCCTGGTTCTGGGCGGCGAGGACAAGGGACTTTCACGGCTTGTGGCAGCCCAGTGCGACAGCTTGGCGTCGATCCCCATGAGCGGCCATGTGAATTCCCTGAATGTTTCTGCCGCCGCGGCCATTGTTTTATCCGAAACGGTGCGCCAGCGCAGAGCCAAAATCAAAACACAGGCATAGACCAGCGATAAGGAAGTAAATTGGAGGCGCGGATCACATGACGCAGATCGCGGATAAAAAAACGAGCAGCATAGCCCCTTTTTCCTCCATGGACGACGAACGCGTGGTGGAAATGGCCCGGGATGGGAATAAGGCCGCTGAAGAATACCTGATCCAGAAGTACAAGAATTTTGTCCGGGCGAAAGCGCGCTCCTACTTTCTGATCGGCGCCGACCGGGAGGACATCATCCAGGAAGGCATGATCGGACTGTTCAAATCGATCCGCGATTTCCGGGGGGACAAGCTGTCCTCCTTCCGGGCGTTTGCCGAACTGTGCATTACCCGGCAGATCATCACGGCCATTAAGACGGCCACCCGGCAGAAGCACATCCCTCTGAATTCCTATATTTCACTCAACAAACCGATCTATGACGAAGAGTCTGACCGCACCCTTTTGGATGTCATTTCAGGCGCCCGGATCACCGATCCGGAGGAGTTGATCATCAGCCGGGAGGAATTCAACGACATTGAAGGCAAAATGGGTGAGATCCTGAGCCCGCTGGAATGGCAGGTGCTCATGTTCTATCTGGACGGCAAAACCTACCAGGAAATCGCCGAGGACCTGAAACGCCATGTGAAATCCATCGACAATGCGCTGCAGCGCGTCAAACGCAAGCTGGAGCGCTACCTGATCAAACGGGGACAATAGGAGGAACCAGCCATGGGTATTGCCGATACGCTGTTCAAACAGAATTGCCGGGAAATCCTGGACTCCGGCGTGTGGGACACGGACCATCCGGTGCGTCCCCGCTGGGAGGATGGAACACCGGCCCACACCATCAAAAAATTCTGTCTGGTCAACCGCTACGATCTGGCCGGGGAGTTCCCGATCCTTACCCTCCGCAAAACCAACCTGACGGCCGCCATCGACGAGCTGCTCTGGATCTGGCAAAAAAAATCCAGCAACGTCCGCGATCTGAACAGCCACATCTGGGATGCCTGGGCGGATGCGGAGGGGAGCATCGGCAAAGCCTACGGCTATCAGCTGGGAATCAAGCACATTTATAAAGAGGGCTTGTTTGACCAGGTGGATCGTGTGCTTTACGATTTAAAGAACAATCCCTTGAGCCGGCGGATCATGACCAACATTTACAATCATCAGGACCTATGGGAAATGAATCTCTACCCCTGCGCCTACAGCATGACCTTCAACGTATCCGGCAAAACCCTGAATGCCATTCTCAACCAGCGGTCCCAGGATATGCTGGTGGCCAACAACTGGAATGTCTGCCAGTATGCGGTGCTGGTGATGATGCTGGCCCAGGTCAGCGGATTGGTGCCCGGAGAACTGGTCCATGTGATCGCCGACGCGCACATTTATGATCGCCATATCCCCCTCGTCGAGGAAATGCTGGCGTTGGAGCCTTTCCCGGCGCCGATTCTTGAGATGGAACCCTCTGTCAAGGATTTCTATGGGTTTTCAACGGCCGATTTCCGGCTGAAGGACTATCAGTTCCATCCCCTCAAAGGAAAAATCCCGGTTGCGGTGTGAAACGCCGTCCGCGAAGGAGTCGATCCCATGAACCTCATCGTTGCGGTGGACCGGAAATGGGCCATCGGGCGTGACGGGCAGCTGCTCTTCACCATTCCTGACGACATGCGATTCTTCAAGAAAATGACCACCGGCAAAGTGGTGGTTATGGGTCATGCCACCCTGCGCTCCCTGCCGAAAGGGAAGCCTTTGAAGGACAGAACCAACATCGTCCTGTCCCGGAACCGGGAACTTGTGATCGAGGGCGCATTGGTCTGCCATTCAGCGGGCGAGTTGTTTTCTGTCCTGGAATCCTATGCGGACGACGAGGTCTGGGTGATTGGCGGAGAGACGGTTTACCGGCTTCTGCTGCCCTATTGCACGGATGCCTATATCACAAAAGTTGATGCGGTCGCGGCTGCGGATACTTTTTTCCCGAATCTTGACGAGAGCGGCGACTGGCAGATCGCCGACTGTTCCGAGACCTTCCATCATGAAGGTTTTTCATACGCGTTTGTCCATTACCGCTGCCGGGAACCGTTGAAGGTTCTTCAAAGGCTCAGGGATGGGGCGAAGGCGCCGGACAATAAAATATAAAAAAATGCATGGCAAACCCTTGACATGGGGGTCAGCTTTTGATAACATAACTAATGCTTGCTTGTAGTACCAAGCAGTTAGCCGATGTCGCGGGATGGAGCAGCTGGCAGCTCGTCGGGCTCATAACCCGAAGGTCGCAGGTTCAAATCCTGCTCCCGCAACCATTTTGCTGATGTAGCTCAGTCGGTAGAGCGTATCCTTGGTAAGGATAAGGTCACCGGTTCAATCCCGGTCATCAGCTCCATTTCTCCAGGCGGCGTAGCTCAGCTGGCTAGAGCATGCGGTTCATACCCGCAGTGTCCGGGGTTCAAGTCCCTGCGCCGCCACCATACGAAATTTGATACCCACTTGCGATGAGTGGGTTTTTGCTTGTCTTGAGCCTTTTAAGGGCGCATCCTTGACAGCGGGAATCGAAACCCATATGATAATCTAAGGCATGAGAAGATTGCTCTGGTCCTCGAAACTTCGTTGACCGCTGCATTTTGAAGGAGGAATTGGAACAATGGCAAAGGCAAAATTCGAAAGAACCAAACCC
>CALMWJ010000125.1 GCA_937873525.1 uncultured Peptococcaceae bacterium
CCGATGAATTGCTTGTTCCGCAGATGGGCATGGTAGGCCAGATCCTTCATGGTGATGAAATTCTGAGCCTCATTCAGCTGGCAGACGCCGCTTCCAACGCATTCGCTGTCCCGAAGGCCCCGTTTCTTGATCAGTCCGTTGGCGAACTCCAGATGATCCGGCGCGGTTTTCAGCAAATCGCCAGCGTACTCCAGGATTTGTCGGCGCACATCGTTGGCCGCTGCCACCACGGCCGTGCCTGCTGCATACAGGGTCCGGCTGGCGTGACTGCCGATGTCGAAGGGCGTGGTCAATGTGTCCCCAAAGGTGATGGCCACCTGGTCCAAGGGGATCCCGATGGTTTCTGCCGCCAGCTGGGGTAAGGTGGTGGTGGTCCCAGTGCCGATGTCCGGCACGCCGGTGGCCAGCATCACGGATCCGTCCTGATGCACCGTAATATAGGCGTTGTCATAATCCACACAGAAGGGCCAGGCATTGCTGACGTGGGTTCCGACTCCGATGCCGATGCCCCGCAGAATGCTGCTGCCCGTTTCGTTCATGGAGCCGCGCCGCTGCCAGCCCACTTCCTCTGCCGCTTTGTGCATGCACTCTTCCAGACCGGTGGAGCTGCAGGGATAGGGCAGGATCCAGGGATCCCCCACCCTCATGATGTTCTGGTTGCGGAGCTCAATGGGATCCATGCCCAGCTGCGCGGCGATATCATCCACCGCCTGCTCGATGGCAAACATGGCCTGGGGATTGCCGAAGCCACGCATGGCGCCAGCCGGGGTGATGTTCGTATAGACGCTGTGCCCGTAATAGCTTACGTTGGGGATGCGATAAACCCCAAGGCCCATGGCGCCCAGAACCCCCGGCGTCTCGCAGCTGAAGCTGCAGTAAGCGCCGCCGTTGAGGATCCCTTTTAATTCCATGGCCTGGAAGGCACCATCCTTCTTCGCCCCTAATTTAACCCAGACGTAACCGGCATGGCGGGTGTCCGACGCAATAAAGTCCTCTTCCCGGCTGTAAACGACCTTGACCGGTTTGCCGGTCAGTTTGGACAGTGCCACGGCAATAGGCTCCGCCTTGGCGGACAAGCCGATCCGCACACCAAAACCGCCGCCCACATAAGGCGGATTCAAGACCCGGACCTTGCTTTGGGATACACCGAAGGCCGTGGCGAGGATCATTCGGCTGGGATGGGGGGTCTGGGTCGTGGACCAGACGGTGATGTTGCCGTCAGGGCTGACCTGAGCGACGGCTGCCTGGGTTTCCATCTGGGCCTGCTTCTGAATGGGCAGGGTAAATCGGCTTTCGTAAATGACATCCGACTCGGCAAAGCCCTTCTCCACATCCCCCATGGGGATCTTGATGATTTCTCCGGGAATGTTCTTTCCGGCAGGGCAGGGATGGATATCCGGCGCGCCCTCTTCCATAGCTTCCAAGGGATCAAAGACCGCCGGCAGGATTTCGTATTCCACCTTGATCAGCTTCAGGGCTTCTTCGGCCACCCGTTCGCTGACTGCAGCGACCGCAGCCACTTCATCGCCAACATACCGGACCACGTTGTCAAAGATATACTGGTCCAGGACCGGCTCTTGATTGGGGACGGTAAAGGTCATGGTGGCCGATGTATTGAAAAGGATACGCGGGGTGTTTTTCCAAGTGGCCACCGCTTTGACGCCAGGCAATTTTTCCGCCTCGGCGGTATCGATGTTGGTGATGCGGGCATGAGCATGGGGGCTGCGCAAGGTCTTGGCGTACAGCATACCAGGCATATTCAAGTCCGTGGAGAACATGGCGGCGCCGGTTGCTTTCTCCAGCGCATCCGCCCGACGGACGCTTTTTCCGACGATATTCAAGGTTTTCATTCTCTTCCCTCCTTATCCCTTCAACTTTTCGCTGGCGCTCAGGATGGCTTTTTCGATCTTCACATACCCGGTGCAGCGGCAGATGTTGCCGGCGATGGCTTCCTTGATCTGCGCACCGTCAGGATGCGGCGTCGAATCCAGCAGCGCTTTAGCGGACATGATCATTCCCGGCGTACAGAAGCCGCATTGGATCGCACCTTCATCCATAAAGCTCTCCTGGAGGGGATGGAGCTGATTCGGACTTCCGATGCCCTCGATGGTCTGTACCGTTGTGCCCATGGCCTTCATGGCCGGGATCATGCAGGAATTGACCGCCGCACCGTCCATGATCACCGTGCATGCACCGCACTCCCCTTTGCCGCAGCCTTTTTTTGTGCCGGTAAGAAGCAACCGTTCCCTCAGAATGTCCACTAACATATCGGAGGGGTCAACCATGATTTCGGTGGCCTCTCCATTCAGCATAAAACTTAATTTCATCAAATCCATTTCCATTCTCCTTCCCTTCCATCAATCCTTTTGGGCATGAATAACCGCTGCCTCCAGCGCCCGTTTCACCAGCACCGGCAGGACACCCAGCCGGTATTCTCTGGAGCCTCTTAAAGCACTGGAACGGGGGTTTGCATGCTTCACCGCGGCTTTCGCAGCCTGTACGATGGTCTCACGGCTCGCCGCTGCTCCAGCCAACAGGTTTTCCCCTTCAAAACCGCGTACAGGGCCCGGCCCCACCGGCGCCATGATGATCCGCGCCCATTCGAAGCGCTCACCGCTTTCATCCAATTGGACAACGGCGGCCACGTTCAGCATGGGCAGAGCCAGTGCTTTGCGTTGATCCAGCCGGACAAAGGCGGAGCCCTGCCGCTTTTTCTGAACCGGGACCAGGAGGGAAGTCACAATTTCTTTCGTAGGGTTGACCTTGCACATCCCGACTTCGGCGTACAGGTCCTCCACCAGAACTTCCCGGCAGGTTGTGCCGTCGTCGATCACAGCTTTTGCTGACAGTGCCGCCAGAGCGACCGCTGCGTCAGCAGCCGGTTGGGCATTGACCACATTGCCAACTAAAGTGGCAACATTGCGGATCTGCAAAGAGCCGACCTTGCCGCAGGCTTCTGCCAGGATCGGTGCGGCCGCCTGAACCAGGGCTGAGCGGTTCGCCTGGGCGTGGGTCACGGCGGCGCCCAGACGGAGAAATCCATCTTCTTCTTCAATGGATCGCAGATTGGGGATCCGGCTGATATCGACAAACGCGCTGAAATTTTTCTTGCCTTCGTGGATATCCAGGACCAGGTCTGTCCCCCCGGCAATGATGGCAGCCTGGCCCTTGTGTCCGGACAGGATATCCATCGCCTCCTGGACCGTTTGAGGCATGTAATAAGCTTGAAACACAATATAACCCCCTTTTTAATGATTTTCCTGTGGTTGTGTTCATTTGATCTCTATTTATGCAAATCTGATGCCAGCCTCCGCTTCGTGGCCCCTTTGCCCCGATTCCTTGCCAGCATTGGTTTTCCTTCGGAAAGTCCTGATGACCAACGAGGGCTGCCGCGCCGAAATTTTGGCCCAGCCGCCAAAAAAACGGCGGCAGCCGAAATTTCGGCTGCCGCTGATGGGTCTCTTCATATCTTATTCTTTCTCTGTGCGCCCCTTCTCATTCTTCAGATATCGCAGCGCCCGCGGTTTAATGTGCAGACGTTCGGCGGCTTTGTTGGGGTCGTTGCCGGAGGCCGCCAAGGCATCTTCAATGAGGGTCTGGGAAATCTTGCAGGTCTGTTCTTCCAGGATCCGGGTCAGCTCGGGCAAGTCAATGTCCGGGACATGACGGAGGGTGTCCAGAAGATTCTGCCCCCATTCCTGAACATAAGGTTCCAGGGCTGCCCCTTGAGGGTCGTTCAGCACCGGCGGATCGGCTTTGCCCCCGACGATGTATCCCGGCAGACATTGAATGCCCATCTCGCTGCCTTCCCGCATCAGGACGGCCCGGGCCACCACATTGGAAAGTTCCCGGATATTGCCCGGCCAGGCATAGGATTGCATACAGGCCAGGGCCTCCTTGCTGAAAACCGGTTCCTGGGTCTTATCCGTAAGATTCTTCTGGATATAATATCGGCTAAGCGGCAGGATATCCATAGGCCTTTCCCGCAAGGGCGGCAAATCCAGACTGACCACATCCAGCCTGTAGAGAAGATCCTCCCGGAACAGCTTGTCCCGGACCGCTTTCCGCAGATTGCGGTTGGACGCGGCAATCACCCGTACATCCGTCTTCAGGACGGATTCGCCGCCCACCCGGTAGAATTCTCCGGTTTCCAGAACCCGAAGCAGCTTCAGCTGGATGGCCGGAGACGCGTCTCCGATCTCGTCTAATAAAAGAGTTCCGTAGTTTGCGATTTCGAAAACGCCTCGGCGGCGGGTTGTCGCCCCGGTGAAAGCTCCTTTTTCATGGCCGAAAAGCTCGCTTTCCAGAAGGGACTCGCTAAGAGCGCCGCAATTGATGGCAATGAAAGGCTGCCCGCTGCGGGGACTGCAGGCGTGAATATACCTGGCCATGACCTCCTTGCCGGTGCCCGTTTCCCCTTCCAGCAGGACCGTAACCTTTTTGCCGGCAATCTTCTTGGCCAAAACCAGGATTTCTTTGAGCGGGCTGTCATCGCTCATCACGATCCCGAATTTGCTCTCGATGGCTTCCAGCTCGCTGCGGACAAAATCCTTTTTGCTTTGGATGTAGCTGAAAGCCCGGTCCAGAATGGTGTCCAATTCCTTCAGATCATCAAAGGGCTTGTCCACATAGTCGAAGGCGCCGTAACGCATGGCGGCCACCGCCGAACGAATGGTGCTGTAGCCGGTCATGATGATGATCTCGCAATGGGGCATCTGCCGCTTGATCTCCCGCATCAGCGTGATGCCGTCCGTGTCGGGGAGTTTCAGGTCGATCAGGGCCAGGTCGAAGTCGCCGGACGATAGAAGTTCCCGGGTTTCCGTTCCGGATGTTCCAACGGACACCGGCATGCTGCGGACCTCCCGGAAATAGTGTTCGAAAAACGTCCCGACTTCAATTTCATCATCAATAATCAGCACACGTTGTGTTGGCATGGTCAGCCCCCCTTCCTCAGTGGAATTGAACGGGTCCCTGAAGACCCAGCGGGACGATGAGGGTAAACTGGCTGCCCTTTTCGTCACTGCTTTCCACCAGGATGCGCCCTCCATGGGTCTGGGCGATCCCCAGGCTCACCGAGAGCCCCAGCCCGGTACCCCTGGATTTTTCCTTGGTGGTAAAAAACGGGTTGAAGATGTTGTCTATGATGGCGGGCGGAATGCCGCAGCCGTTGTCGGCCACCCGGACGGCAACCGCCGGCTGGCCGCTGCGGTCATCTTCGACCACCGCCGTTGAAAGGGTGATCCTGGCATCCGGCACACCCTCCAGGGCATCCCTTGCATTCAGGATCAGATTGATGATGACCTGCTCCAGCTGCTGCTTGTTGCCCATGAGCGGCGGAATGCCTTTTCCCGGATTCTCAACGATCTGGATGTTGTTCTTGGAAATCTGGTACGCCACCAGAGAGAGACTGGTCCGGACCACCTCATGAATCTGCAGCGGTTCGAAGGCATAGCTGTCCTGCCGGGAGAAGGTCAGTAAATTCTGGATGATCCGCTTGCTTCGCTGACCGCAGGTCTTGATGTCTTCCAGCAATTTATCCCGGACTTCGGGCTTCATCGTTTTCAGCAACAGAAGTTCGGAATTGCCGATGATGGCCGTCAGCGGGCTGTTCAGTTCGTGGGCCACCCCTGCGGCCATTTCACCGATGGCTGCCAGCTTGGCCGACTGAAACAGCTGGCGCTCCATGGAGAGGCGCGCCGTGATGTCCTGGACGTAAAGAAGAACGTATTTGACGCGCCCGGATTCATCCGGGACCGGATAAGCGTGAACATCATACATGTGATGGGAGCAGGGATCCATCACTTCCCGGCTGGAGGGCAGACCCGTTTCAAAAGCCCGGGTCGAGGGACAGTTTTCCGGATGGGCGCCGCAGCAGCCGAAGAGCTCGCTGCAGGTGACCGGCGCCGCGCCCGGCACTTGGACGCCGGGCTTGTTATGCCGCAGGACCCGATGCTCCGCATCCACCATAAACATACGGTCCGGTACCGCCTGGAAGGTCAGCTCCCACTCTGCCTTGATTGTGGAAACCTCCCGGAAAAGACGGGAGTTATGGATGCAGACCGCCAGCTGGTCTGCCAGCTGCTGAACGAAAACAAAGTCATTTTCCGAGTATGCATAGGCATTTTTACTGCCGAAGTTCAAAGCGCCGATCACTTCATTCCGGATCAGAAGGGGGCTCATGATCGCTGAACGGATGCCCAGGGCCTGCAGGTAGTCGTCTTCCTGATATTTATGAGGATCATTCCAGATATCCTGCCGAAGGAAGCAGCGTTTTTCCCGGATGGCTTTCCATGGGGCGGAATTGTAATTATCCAGGATCCAGCCTTTCCCCAGGATCGGTTCGTCCTTGGGGATCCCGGAACGGATGATCAGCTGGTCGTTTTCGATCAGACAGAAACTCAGCAGGTCGTAGGGGACCACGCTGCGCAAGGGTTCCGCCACCAAATCAATGATTTCCTCATAGGAGGTTTCTACATTGATGCTTTTGGCAATTTGGTTGATGATGGCCAAGCGGTCGTTCTGACGCTTCAGCTCTTCGATGATGGTTTCGATCCGCTCCATAAACCCGTGCTCCATTCCATCGGTTTTTCGGCCCGATAAATTCCGTTTCTCATTATTCTAACGCATTTTCCGTAAAGAATCGACCCCTTTGCCTGAAGAAAAAGACCAGCCACGCCAAGCCTTTCGCTTCCACATGACTGGTCTTTATTTCCGATTGAGTCCTACAGGATCTCCGACAGCGCTTTGTAAGGAAGGTTGTGGGCTTCAGCCACCTTCTGGAAGGTAATGTGTCCTTCCGCCGTGTTGACGCCCTTGGCCAATGCCCCGTCCTCTTTTACAGCCTGTTTCCAGCCCTTTTCCGCCAGATTCAGGGCATACGGCAGGGTCACATTCGCCAAAGCGTATGTCGAGGTCCGGGCCACGGCGCCAGGCATGTTGGCCACGGAATAATGGACCACCCCGTGCTTAATGAAGACCGGGTCGCTGTGGGTGGTGATCCGGTCGATGGTCTCGATGGATCCGC
>CALMWJ010000126.1 GCA_937873525.1 uncultured Peptococcaceae bacterium
AATCCTCCGGCTCCAGCCAGACGCAGTGGGCGGCGGTGGTGGGATTGTCGAAGATGCCCAGGGATTCGAAATATTTGGCCGGCGTTTTGCCTTGCCGCTGGGTTTTGCAGTTTTCGTGCTCGGCTTTGGTTTCGGACAGATGGATCTGCATCCGGACACCCCATTGGGCGCATTGCCTTGCCACGGCGGCCACCACTTTATCCGTGGAGGTGTATTCCGCGTGGATGCTCAGGTCCACCAGGACCCGTCCGCCGGCAGCCTGATGATATTGTTCGTAAAAGGCGACATTTTCCTTATAGATGGGCAGGTCCTTGTATTCCTGATCCGTAAAGCAGATGATGCCCAGGGACAAGTTGCTCTTAAATCCGCTGTCGATGACCGCCCGGGCCATGCTGTCGCCCACGTAATACATGTCGGTCACCGAGACCACGCCGAAACGCAGCATTTCCGCTACGCCAAGGAGGTAGCCGTAATAGATATCCTCGGCGTTCATTTTGGCTTCAAAGGGAAAGATCCTCTGGTTCAGCCAGTCATGGAGCGTCATATTTTCTCCGTAACCCCGAAGCAGGGTCATGGGGGTATGGGCGTGGGAATTGACCAGGCCCGGGATCAGGAGCTTGCCTCTGCCCCGGTAGGCTTCGCCGAAATCGGTTTCGGGGCGTTCGCTTCCGATGTACGCGATCCGATCCTCCGCTATGCCAACATATTGATTCTCCCGAACCTGCATCCGGTCGTCGATCAGGGATATGTTTTCAAAAAGCATACGGTCACTCCCCAGATATTATTTTTCTTATTATAACATAGGGAAATGGAGCCATCATCTGTTTTTACGATTTAACAAAAAGACGGCGCAGAGGCGATAATGTGCTCTGCGCCGCTATGTGATGCCGGTACGGATTGCAAGGGAGAAAACCTTTGGCCGTCCGGACGGATTTTGGCCGGGATCAGCCGACCGCCTCCGAGAGGACGATGCGCAAGTCGATTTCCTTGTCGTTGGTGGTGCGGAAGACCTTGATGGTGACGGTCTCGCCGGCCTTGCAGCGATCCTTTTCCCGGTTCAGTTCGGACTGGGATTTAACGGTGACGCCGTTGAAGGCGATGATGATGTCCCCGGCCTGGAGTCCGCCGGCCTCTGCGCCAGAACCGGAAGTCACCGTCCGCACGAGAAAGCCTTGGGGCACATTGTAATATGCGGCGGCTTGGGCAGACAATTCCTCACCGGAAATTCCGATGGAGGGGCGCCCGGTCACATGGCCTTCAGAGATCAATTCCTGGATGATGGGCAGGGCGTCGCTGATGGGTATGGCGAATCCAAGGCCCTCCGCGTCGGTGCTGCTGACCTTCACCGAATTGATGCCCACCACTTCACCCCGGTTGTTGAGCAGGGGACCGCCGGAGTTGCCCGGATTGATGGCGGCATCCGTCTGGATCATGGTCATGTAGCGTCCATCCACATCCACTTCCCGGTTCAGGGCGGAAATCACGCCGGCCGTGACGGAGCCGGCAAATTCCAAGCCCAGGGGATTGCCGATGGCCACGGCGGTTTCGCCCACCACCAAATTGTTGGAATTGCCGAAGGCGGCGGCTGCCAGTCCGCTGGCACTGATCTTGATGACGGCTAGGTCGCTTTTGGCGTCGGAGCCGACGACGACGGCTTCATAGGTGGTGCCGTCCGGCATGGTTACCGTGATGCTGCGTCCCCCGCTGATGACATGGGCATTGGTGATGATGGTGCCATCGGAGGAATAAATGATGCCGGTGCCGGTGGAGGTGCCGTAGATGGAACTGGTGCTGATGCCGACGACGGAGTTTTTCATCTTTTCGGCAATTTCCGGAATCGAAAGGGTTCCGCTGCCGACAACAGCGGTCACGGCTTTGCCGGAATTGATGCTGCTGCTGGACTGGGCAGGAATCTGGGTGATGACGGCCGGCGCGTTTTCCAAAACAGACGATGCGGTTTGCGCATTTCGGCTCCAAGGCAGCTCGCCCCGGCTTAAAGCCAGAAACCCGCCGATGGAGGCGGCGCTGACGCAGGTTGTGAAAACAACGCCGGCAAGAAAGCCCGCCAGAAGCTGTTTCCGTCTGCCCCTGGGGGGGTTGGGGGTGGAAATGGCGATTGAAGCGCCGTCTTCAGGCTGTTCCTGGGATTCCACAGAAATCTCCTCCGTGTCGGATGGTCCATCGAGGATCTCGGCGGCCACGTCGTTGGCCACGGCCTCGATGTCCGAGGCGGTATCGCCGCCATCGGCGGAATACGGGCGGAAGCCCGGCTGATCTTCATCATGATTCCATGGGTTTTCGGTCATTGCTGATCATCCTTTCCTTTTTGCTGTGGTGATGTCCCTTCTGATTGTCAAGAACGATTGAACTTCCTGCGCATATCCAATATAAAAAACGAATGTGAACAACACGTGAAGGAATGATTAAAACATCATGAAGGTTCTCTGAGTCCTCCCTCCTGCCGTATTATTTCCGAAAAACTTACCCAAAAAGCCGATGTTTTAGTATAATGGAACGAAGAATGTTTAGGATGGTGAAATCATTGATGTGGATCGGCTCTCATGTTTCGATAGCCAAAGGGTTTTGTGCCGCGGTGGAAGCCTCGGTTGCCATGGGGGCAAATACCTTTCAGTTTTTTACCAGAAATCCCCGGGGCGGCAACGCCAAAGCCCTCGACCTGGCGGATATCGCCAAGGGTCGGGCTATCATGGCGAAGAAGGGCTTTGGGCCGCTGGTGGCCCACGCACCCTATACGTATAATCTTTGTTCCGTGAAACCGGAAGTGGTCAGCTTTACCATGACCCATCTGGAAGAGGACTTTTCCAGACTGCGGGTCATGGGCGTTGACCGGGTGGTGCTCCATCCGGGCATGCATGGCGGTCAGGGGACCGAAACAGGCATCCGCCTGATCAGCGAAAAACTGAACCGGCTTCTGCCTTTGGCGGAGGAAGCCGGCGTGAAGATCTTGCTGGAGGGCATGGCCGGCGCCGGCAGTGAAGTGGGAAGCCGCTTCGAGGAACTGGCTGCCATCATCCAAGGCTGCGGCACGCACCCTTGCCTGGGCGTCTGCATCGACAGCTGCCATATGACCGGCGCCGGGTACGATCTTCGCCACTGGTCCGCGGTCCAGGAGGCCATTGAAGCGGTGATCGGCTGGGATAAGGTGGGGGCGCTGCACCTCAACGATACCCTGCATGGTCTTGGTTCCCGGAAGGACCGGCATGCTCGTCTGGGTGAAGGATATCTTGGCTACGAAGGCATCATGGAAATGCTGGAGGACATCAAGGACCAGCCGCTGCCGGTGATTCTGGAAACCCCAAACACCGAAGCAGGCTATGCCATGGAAATCCAGTGGGTATTATCAAATATAGATCATAAAGTTCAGGAAGAGGGGTAGTACGGTATGAACAGTGGAGAAAACAGGGCGACGGAAGCATGGATTTGCCAGAGGATCAGGGAAATCGCTCCCAGGGACAAGGCCGCCGAGACTCAGGCCAGGGCTTGTCTGGAGGAGAAGGTCAAGCCGGTAGGATCTCTGGGTGAATTGGAAGAAATGGCTGCCGTCATGGCCGGAATTTTCGGAACCCTGGTGCTGGATATCCGGTCCAAGGGCAATTTGATTTTTTGCGCCGACAATGGGGTCTACGAGGAAGGGTATCACAAATATCCACGCCAGATCACCCGGCTGGTGACCGAAATCATGGCTGCCGGAAAGGGCGGCGGCGCAGTCATCGCCAAGAGCGTCGGTGCAAGGTTCAAAATCATCGATCTGGGCGTGATCGGTTTCCCCAAAGCGCCCAACATCGAACATGCGGTGATCCGTCCGGAAGGGACCGGCAACATTGCGGCGGGACCGGCCATGACCCGGCAGGAAGCCTGCCAGGCGATTGAAATCGGCATGAAGGAAGCGGAAGCCTTTTTTGATGAAGGGGTTCAGGTGATCACCACCGGAGAGATCGGTTTAGGCAACACGGCTACCAGCGCGGCGGTCATTGCGGCCCTGACTGGGCGGGATCCTTCGGAAGTGACCGGAATGGGCAGCGGCTGCACCGAACAAACCTTCGCCCAAAAGACCACCGTGGTGGCTCGGGCTTTGGAAGTGAACCGCCCGGACCCCTCAGATATCCTGGATGTGATCAGCAAGGTAGGCGGTTTTGACATCGGCGCCATGACCGGCGTCATGCTGGCGGCTGCCCTGCGCCGCAAGCCGGTGGTTGTGGACGGGATCATCGCCCAGGCGGCGGCTTTGTGTGCGATCCGCTCCAATCCGCTGGCCAGGGACTACATGCTGGCCTCCCACATGTCGGGAGAAAAGGGGGCCGGACCGACCTTTGAGAGTCTGGGAATGATGCCGCCGCTGCGCATGGGGATGCGCTTGGGGGAAGGAACCGGCTCCTGTTTGCTGTTCCCCATGCTGGATGCCGCTGCCGCTGTTTTGTCGGAAATGGCCTCCTTTGATGATTTGGCCATATGGTTCCCGGAGGACTGGCCGCCCAAAGCCTAGATCCTGCTCCGGAGCCTGTATACATCAAAAGGCAGGTTTTACAGGCGTGCCGCGTATGATATACTCAATAGATGCAATGCGAAATCTGCAGCCATTGGTTTCATGGAACCTCTGCAGAATGTGAAACATAGAGATCGAAATGACAGGCAGGGAGAGTGAATCATCAAATGATTTGGAATGAACACGCCGAATGTATGCCGAGAGAGGATCTGGAAGCGCTGCAGCTGCGCCGCCTGCAGGAACTGGTGGTGCGGGTGTATCACAACGTCCCTTTTTACAGGAAAAAGCTGCAGGCTGTCGGCTATGAGCCCGGCGACATCACCAGCCTGAAGGACATTGAGGAACTGCCCTTCACCACCAAACAGGATCTCAGGGACAATTACCCATTCGATATGTTTGCAGTCCCCATGTCGGAGGTGGTCCGGGTCCACGCCTCTTCCGGCACCACCGGCAAGCCCACCGTGGTCGGCTATACCCGCCGTGACCTGGACATCTGGGCTGAAGTGACCGCCCGCTGCCTTTATATGGCCAACACCGATCGCAAAGGCGTGATCCAGATCGCCTATGGCTACGGGCTCTTCACCGGCGGCTTGGGTCTGCACTACGGTGCGGAAAAGGTAGGGGCCTCAGTTATCCCCATGTCCGGCGGCAATACCGAGAAGCAGCTGATGCTGATGGAGGATTTCGGCAGCACCACCCTGGCCTGTACCCCCTCCTATGCGCTGCATCTGGTGGAAAGCCTGGAGAAATCCGGCAAAGACCGCAGCAAATTCAAATTAAAATACGGCATCTTCGGCGCCGAGCCCTGGTCTGAACGGATGCGTAAACAGATCGAGGACCGCTGGGGTATCAAAGCCTACGATATCTATGGCTTGTCGGAAATCATGGGCCCCGGCGTGGCCTGCGACTGCGACGTCCGAAACGGCCTGCACATCAACGAAGACCATTTCTATCCGGAAATCATCCATCCGGAAACGGGGGCTGCATTGCCCAGGGGGGAGAAGGGGGAGCTGGTTTTCACCACCTTCACCAAAGAAGCCTTTCCTCTGATCCGCTACCGCACCCGTGACATCACCACACTCCACGACGAACCCTGTGCCTGCGGCCGCACCACAGTCCGGATGGAGAAGATCACAGGCCGCAGCGATGACATGATCATTGTCCGCGGTGTCAATGTCTTCCCCACCCAGGTGGAATCCGTCCTCCTGGAGTTCGGCGAGACTGCGCCTCATTACCAGCTGATCGTGGAGCGGGAAGGCACTCTGGACAAATTGACCATCGAGGTCGAGTTGTCCCCGGCCCTCTTCTCCGATACCGTCACCGAACTGTCCCATCTGGAACGGCGGATCTTCCACCGCGTCGATTCGGTCCTGGGAATCTCGGCGGACATCAAGCTGGTGGAGCCCTTCAGCATTCCCCGTTCCGAAGGAAAGAGCAAGCGGGTCATCGACAAGCGCGTTCTCTAATACAGGTAGACCGACCCCGGGAGACCTGCCCGGGGCTGTCATTCCTTGCTGTGTTTCAAAATAGGATTTATTAGGAGGAGAAAGCATGATCAAGCAGATCTCTTTGTTCTTGGAAAACAAAAAGGGCCGCCTGGCCCATGTTTGCCGGGCCATGGGAGAGGAAGGCATCAACATCAGGGCTTTATCCATTGCCGATTCAACGGATTTCGGCGTGCTGCGCCTCATTGTGGATGATCCGCAGAAAGCGGAAGCCCAATTGAAAGAAAGAGGTTTCCTGGTCACCATCACGGATGTGATCGGCATCAAAGTGGCCGATCGTCCCGGCGGCTTGGCGGCGGCCTTGGATCTCCTGGAAACGGCGGATGTCAGCGTCGAATACATGTATGCGTTTCTGGGAAAATGCGGGGATCGGGCCATGGTGATCCTGAGACTCAACGATGCCGCCAAAGGGCTGGAAGTCCTGAAACGTTACGGTATCGAAATCATGGAAGAATCGGAGGCTTATAATTTCTAATGCTGGATCCAATCATTTTTTCCTTTGGACCGGTCACGGTCCGCTGGTACGGCGTCCTCATCGCCGCCGCCATGGTGATCGGCGCGTTCCTGGCGCTGCGGGAGGCCAAACGCCGGGACTGGAACGAAGACAATTTCCTGAATATGGCACTGGCCTTGCTGCCCATCAGCATTCTGGGCGCCCGTATTTATTATGTCCTTTTCAATTGGTCGTATTATGCGGCCAATCCTTCCGAAATCATCGCCATATGGCACGGGGGCCTGGCGATCCACGGCGCAATCATAGCCGGCATCCTGGTGATCTGGTTTTTCAGCCGGTACTATGATTTTGGCTTTGGCCACACGCTGGACGTGGTGGCGCCATCGATGGTGCTGGGTCAGGCCATCGGCCGCTGGGGCAATTTCTTCAACCAGGAAGCCTATGGCTATGAAGTGGATCCGTCAAAAATCCCATGGGCGATGTACATCGACGGCGCCTACCGGCACCCAACCTTTTTATACGAGAGCATCTGGGACCTGCTGGTCTTTCTCCTGCTGCTGGCGATTCGCCGGCGGCGGAATCTGCTGCCTGGGGATGTGGCGCTGACCTATATCATTTTCTATTCTGCCGGCCGGTTTGTGATCGAAGGCCTCCGTACAGACAGCCTTATGCTTTTTGGCTTCCTTCGGGCTGCCCAGGTGGTCAGTCTGGCCGCCGGGATAGGCTCCATCCTCATCATGTGGTATCGTCACCGCAAAAACATAACCGGCGGACGGATCCGCAGCATTCGTTAAAGTCTGGAACCGGACCGAATCCTCAGGGTGCTCCGCGCCTTGGGGATTTTTCATGATGCGAAAGGATGGCTGGGCCGGACGTTCAATGCTATAATAAAACCTGATCAATCAGCAAGGAGGGTGCCTATGAAATTTGTATCTTGGAACGTGAACGGCTTCAGAGCCATCTTAGGGAAAGGCTTTTATGAGTTTTTCAAAGAGACGGACGCCGATATTTTTTGCCTTCAGGAAACCAAGCTTCAGGAAGGGCAGCATGACGCCATCCCTGAGGGATATTTTGAATACTGGAATTATGCCCAGCGCAAAGGCTATTCGGGTACGGCCGTTTTCACGAAACGGGAACCGCTGAAGGTGACCCGCGGCATCGGCCTGGAGGCCCATGACCAGGAGGGCCGGGTCATTACTCTGGAATTTCCGGAGTTCTATTTTGTGACGGTCTACACGCCCAACGCCCAGGACGGCCTCGCAAGGCTGGATTACCGCATGGAATGGGAAGAGGCTTTTCGAGCTTATCTGCAAACCTTGGACCGGCAGAAGCCGGTCATCATTTGCGGGGATATGAACGTAGCCCATCAGGAGATCGATTTGAAAAACCCGAAGCAGAATCGCAGCAATGCCGGGTTTACCGACCAGGAACGGGCCCAATTCTCCGCCCTGCTGGCCGCCGGTTTTGTGGATTCCTTCCGTCACCTCTATCCCGACCGGGAAAACGCTTACACCTGGTGGTCCTATCGGTTCAACGCACGGTCCCGGAATGCCGGCTGGCGGATCGACTATTTCATCGTTTCGGACCGGCTGAAAACAAGGATCAAGGACAGCGTGATTTGTTCGGAAATCCAGGGGAGCGACCACTGTCCGGTGATCCTGGAATTGGACTGAGCCGGTCGAATGTTAACAGATTATTCGCTTTTTCCGGTATGCGCTGGCGATGGTTTGGGCTATAATTAAAAGACATGAATCTTTTGAAGCAAGGGAGAGCGTCATGAGCAGTGCCTTACAGCGAAGATATGCTGGCATTACAAAAAATATTATGATTTCAGGGACCGTCTG
>CALMWJ010000127.1 GCA_937873525.1 uncultured Peptococcaceae bacterium
AAAAAAAGGGAGACGGCGTAAACCGTCTCCCTTCATACGCGTTTGCGTGAAGAAAGTTATTTGACAACAACTTTCGCGCCAACTTCTTCCAGTTTGGCTTTGATGCTTTCGGCTTCTTCTTTGGAAACCTTTTCTTTAACGGGTTTGGGGGCGCCGTCAACCAGGTCTTTGGCTTCTTTCAGGCCCAGCCCCGTCAGTTCACGAACGACTTTGATGACGTTGATTTTCTTTTCACCGGCATTTTCCAGGATGACGTCGAATTCAGTCTGTTCTTCTTCAACGACAGCAGCGGCAGCAGGGGCAGCAGCGGCAACAGCAACGGGAGCCGCGGCGGAAACGCCGAATTCTTCTTCGAAAGCTTTAACCAGGTCATTCAGTTCGAGGACGGTCAAGCCTTTAACGGCTTCAATGATTTCAGTGATTTTAGACATTTGTAATATCCTCCTTCATTTACGCGTGGGCTGTGCCCATCGCCAGTCCATAAAATGCTTGGGAATTTATCCCGATACAACCGGGTGAAAAAACTTCTTATGCTTCCTTGGCTGCACGAACAGCTTCCAGAGCATACCCCATCTTGCGGATCGGTCCCTGCAGAACATTGACCAAACCGGTAATGGGTCCTTGCAGCATGCCGGCCACCTGAGCCAGCAGCACTTCCCGGGAGGGAAGGTCGGCCAAAGCCACCGCTTTGGCTGCATCGATGGCTTTCTTATCGACGATGCCGCCTTTAAGAATCAGGTTGGGATGGGTCTTTGCATAATCTCTCAGCACTTTGGCTGCGGATGTCGGATCCTGCATGCTGAAGGCCCACATGTTGTTGCCGTTCAGGTAGCTGTCCAAGCCTTGCACTTCAGCCTGGTCCGCTGCGATTTTCACCAAAGTGTTTTTGACAACTTTCAGCTCAACCCCCTGCTTTCTCAGCAGAGCCCGGAGCTCGGTCACTTCCTTCACTTTGAGACCGCGATAGTCAGCGACGATCACGGATTGCGCCTGGTCGATCTTTTCTTTGATCTCGGCGACGATAACCTTTTTTTCATCAAGACTGCCCACTGCGTAACGCCTCCTTTCGTATGATTTCTTCTGGAGAGACGCAGGGAATGCGCCGCTCCTATAAAGAAAACCCTCCGCAGACACGGAGGGTGAGGCTAATCGAACAATAGCCCGGCCCAACCTCGGCAGGTGCTTTCGCCTTAGATCCACGGCGGATGCCGGGATGCCTGCTGTCTACAGTCAGAGGATTTTCAATATGCGTTTGGTGGTCCGCCGGAGTTTAGAGAACCTTCAGCGGATTGATCCGCACGGCAGGACCCATGGTGGCGGAGAGGACAACGCTCTTCATGTATTGTCCTTTAGCACCGGCAGGCTTTGCCTTATTGATGGTTTCCGCCATGGTGTGGAAGTTTTCCATCAGCTGTTCCATGGTGAAGGAGGCTTTGCCGATCACCACGTGAACGATACCGGTTTTTTCGACGCGGTATTCAACTTTACCGGCTTTGATTTCCCGGATGGCCTTGGCCACGTCCATGGTCACCGTGCCCACTTTGGGGTTAGGCATCAAGCCTTTGGGTCCCAGAAGCTTACCTAATTTACCGACGGTGCCCATCATGTCCGGGGTTGCTACGGCAACATCAAAGCCGAACCAACCGCCCTGGATCTTTGCAACGACATCATCGGCACCGACAAAATCGGCGCCTGCTTCTTCAGCTTCTTTGGCTTTTTCACCCTTGGCAAAAACCAAAACTTTGAGAGTCCTGCCGGTACCATGGGGCAGCACGACCGCACCGCGCACCTGCTGATCAGCATGCCGTGGATCGACGCCCAAACGGAAAGCCAGATCAATGGTCTCGTCAAACTTTGCATTTGCCAATTCTTTCACCAGACGAATCGCTTCTTCCGGTTCATATAAAGTATCTCTGTTCACTTTCTTGATGGATTCAAGATAGCGTTTGCCATGCTTAGCCATTTGATCACTTCCCTCTAATCCACAATTTCAATGCCCATGCTGCGGGCTGTGCCTTCGACCATACGCATGGCTGCTTCAATGGAAGCTGCGTTCAGGTCGACCATTTTGGTTTCAGCAATTTCTCTGACTTTTTCACGGGGAACCTTTGCAACTTTTTTCTTGTTGGGTTCGCCGGAAGCAGTTTCGATGCCGGCCGCTTTTTTCAGAAGAACGGCGGCAGGGGGCGTTTTGCAGATGAATGTGAAGGAACGGTCTGCATAAACGGTGATTTCCACAGGAATGATCAGGCCTGCCTGTTTGGCAGTCCTTTCATTGAACTCCTTGCAAAACTGCATGATATTGACGCTGTGCTGACCCAGTGCGGGACCGACCGGGGGTGCCGGATTGGCCTTGCCTGCGGGGCACTGCAGCTTGATAAAACCTACGACTTTCTTTGCCATAATAAATACACCTCCTCAAAACAATGTGTGGTATCTAACGGACACAGCGGTCCTCCCACCCGAAGCTCATGAACCGTACCGATACTATACGGCATCTATCAAACGATGATCAGCGTGCCATACCCTTCCATAAGGCCAAAGCCGGTCCGGGCATGTCACGCCTGATAAATTCTAGTCCATCTTTTTAACTTGTGAGAAGTCCAGCTCCACCAGGGTCTCTCTGCCAAACATACTGGCCTGGACCTTGACCTTGCCTTTATCCGGGTAGATCTCCTGAACCGTCGCATCCACGCTCTGAAAAGGTCCGGACACAATGCGAACCCATTCGCCGATCTCAAAGTCGACTTTGGGCTTGGCTTCCTCGACGCCCATATAATGCAGGATCTGCATGGCCTCCTCCTCTTTGAGAGGAATCGGCTTATTGCCGGTGCCTACAAAACCTGTGACCCCCGGGGTATTGCGCACCACATACCATGTCTCGTCGGTCATGATCATTTCCACGAGCACATAGCCGGGAAACATTTTTTTGTGGTTGATTTTCCGGGAGCCGTCTTCCTTGATCTCCACTTCGTCTTCCATGGGAACCAGGATCCTGAAGATCTTGTCTTCCACATTCATGGATTCCATGCGTTTCTCAAGGTTGGCCTTGACCTTGTTTTCATAACCTGAATAGGTATGGATCACATACCAGAATTTTTCCATGTCATTACCGCCTATTTAATAATAAGGTTCAGCAAACCACCGATCCCCATGTCCATGATCCAAATCATGGCAGACACTACGGCACACGCCAAGATGACGACTGCGGTATAGACAGCAGTGTCTCTTTTGGAAGGCCAGTGCACTTTTTTCATTTCATGGACCATGCTGCGAAAGTAACGTTTCGTCCGGTCAATGACCCCGACTTTCTCGCTTTTTGCTACCGCCATTTTCCCACATCCTCACTGAATTCTGCGCCATAAAAAAACGGCCGTACTGACCATCGCATCAAAAACTACTTCGTTTCCTTATGTACTGTTTCAGCCTTGCAGAACTTGCAATACTTCTTCAGCTCAAGCCGGTCCGGATTGGTCTTTTTGTTTTTGCTGCTCGTGTAGTTTCTCTGTTTGCACTCGGTGCAAGCCAAAATGATGTTTACCCGCATTACTGACACCTCCCTGAAGCCCTAAATTAGTCACACTGGGTGGATTATATCCATAACATAGTAGACTTTACCATATCGGTCAAGTCATGTCAAGATAATTTAGAAGAAGCAGCCCTTGGCGGGTCAGGCTCAAGGGCTGCATTCCGGTGCATTACTCGATGATGTCGGAGACAACGCCTGAACCGACGGTCCGGCCGCCCTCACG
>CALMWJ010000128.1 GCA_937873525.1 uncultured Peptococcaceae bacterium
AGGCGGTTGGTTTAGTATTGAAAGGGTTTATGCAACCCTTTATGTCGAATTTATCCGAAAGCGCAGGATGAGGTTTTTTAATGATTATTTCCGGCCCGCTGGCCCGATTCTTACAGGTCAAACACATGGTCCCTGATTCTTTCTTGCAAAGCGCGCTGCCCTCAGAGGGGACGGCCTACCGGAATGCCTTTCGCATCGCTTGGCCTTCGGCCATCGAATCGGCGTTTATTGCCTTGATCTCGGCAGCGGACACCATGATGGTCGGCAGTCTGGGACCGGCTGCCATCTCGGCGGTAGGTATTTCCAGCCAGCCGAGAATGATCATGCTCAGTTTGATCATTTCGCTGAACATGGGGGTTACCGCAGTCATCTCTCGCCGCAAAGGGGCCGGCGATCAGGCGGGTGCCAACCAATGCCTGAAGCAAGGCCTTCTGTACAGCATCTGCATCAGCTTGATTGCCTGCAGCCTGGTCTATGTATTTGCCATGCCTATACTGAGGGTTGTGGGGGCGGGACCGGATTTTCTCCCTATGGCGGCAATCTATCTGCGAATTATTTGCCTGGGGACCTTTTTTTATGGGCTTAGCCTGACCATCAACGCCTCCCAACGGGGCATCGGCAATACACAGCTGGCTCTGCGGACAAATCTTACGGCCAATATCGTCAATGTGGTTTTCAACTACCTTCTGATCGGCGGCCATTTTGGTTTCCCGCGCCTGGGGATCCAGGGTGCCGCCATTGCCACCGCTCTGGGCAACATCATCGCTTTCCTGATGTCCGTCGCCTCCGTCATTTCCAGAAGGAACTACATCCATCTCGGGTTTCCGGGCCGCTGGCGTCCGAGCCAAAGTCTATTCAGCAGTCTATATAAAGTATCTTCCAGCGGTTTGGCTGAACAATTATGCATACGCTTCGGCATGCTGGCTTATACCCGTGTGGTCTCATCCCTGGGCGTGGTCGGCTATGCCTCCCACGTGATCATGATGAGCTTCTATAGTGTCACTTATAATCTTTGCGATGGCTTCGGGGTGGGTGCTGCGGCCTTGGTCGGACAGTCCCTGGGCGCCCGGCGAAGGGACCTTGCCATGATGTATGGCCGGGTGACCCAGCGGCTGGCCTTCGCCATTTCAGCGGCAGCCGCCGGCCTCCTTTATTCCGTCCGCTTTCCGCTCGTCCGCCTTTTTTCGGAGGACATCCAGGTCATTGCCCTTGCCTCAAAGCTTATCTTGATCTTAGTCGTGGTGACCCTTGTTCAAACGGTCCAGATCATCTACGCCAACGCCCTGCGCGGCGCCGGCGACACAGCCTACGTCGCGAAACAAGCCCTGGTGGGTCTTGGCATCATGCGGCCTTTGTCCTCATACCTTCTGGCCTATCCCCTGGGTTTGGGCGTAATCGGTGCCTGGCTGGGGATCCTGGCAGATCAGCTGATACGTTCTCTGCTGCTGGCCAAACGGTTTTCCGGCGGCCAATGGACGAAGATCGATCTGTAATTCTCTTTGGCCTGGATGAACGAAGCGCCGCAGGGGCAATCCCTGCGGCGCTTCTTATTCCGGCCTTGAAGCCGTCATAGCATGATCCACTGCTGTACATGAGATACAAATCGCTCCGCGGCCGGCGAGAGATCCGACCGGGAACGAAAACCGATCCCCAAATCCCGCCAGGCCGGGGGATCCAGTTCCTTTCGGACAACTTGATAAGGGGTGCGCTGCAGGACCAGCTCCGGCAGCACGCTGACGCCAAGACCGCTTTCCACCATACCCATGATCGCCTGGTCATCCTCCGCGGTGAATTGAATGTTGAACCGGGCAGGTAAGGCATCCAGAAATTCCCGGATTCCGCCGCTGCAATTGCTCTCATAATAAATCCCCGGGCATTCCGCGAGCCGCACCAAAGGAACAGGGTCCAGCGAAGCCAGCGGATGGCCTTCCGGCAAAACAGCCAGGATGCGGTCACGCTTCAAATCGATCGTCTCGATCGACACTTTGGCGGGCAGGCGGAGGAAACCGCAATCCACCTGTCCTTGCAGGATCCAGGTTTCAATTTGGTCATAGTCGCCATGAGCCAGTTCAAAGCGGATGTTTGGGTACGCCCCGCAGAAGGATTGAAAAATCTCCGGCAGCCAATGGGCGGAAACACTGCTGAAGGTCCCCACACGAATCACCCCGGTGGTCAGTCCATGAAGGCCGGAGATTTTTTCTTCCAGCTTACGGCGGCTGTTGCACAGCGCTCGGAAATATGGCAAAAGGGTCTGCCCGTCGGAGGTCAGGCGCACCCCGGCCCTTCCGCGGGATAGAAGTTTCAGTCTGCATTCATCCTCCAGCGCGTTCAGGATATGGGTGACTCCCGACTGCGTGTAGCCCAGCACTTCAGCCGCTTTGGTCAGACTGCCCAGCTCCACAGTTTTCAGAAATACTTCGTATTTTGATTCCCCCATCTCGCACCTCCCGGAAGAGCCTATTAAATTTCCTCATTCTATTAACTAGAAAATGGCGTTTTACTAATTTTCTGATTGTATTATATTGAAATAAGAATTGCATTACAAGTCCAT
>CALMWJ010000129.1 GCA_937873525.1 uncultured Peptococcaceae bacterium
CAATGCCCTCATGGGCGGAAAGGACACAAAGCATGAAAAATCTTGACCTCTTACAGAAACAAAAAGCGGAGATCCTTCAGAAGATCAACGCAGCCGTAAAGTCCGGCGATGAAGAAAGTTTTGCCAGCGCCTTCACGGAATTCACCGACATCCTGCAGGAAGCCGTCATGGCTGAAGCCCGGGGGATGGTCCAGGCTGCGGATAATACGATCCTGGCCGGCCGCGGCATTCGTGCCCTGACCAGCGATGAAAGCAAATTCTACCAGGCCTTCATCGATGTGGCCAAGTCTCCCAATCCCAAGCAGGCGCTGACCGGCACCGACTACGTCCTGCCCAAGACCGTCATCGATGCAGTTATGGAAGATATGACTGCCGCTCATCCGCTCTTGGATGCCATCGCTTTCGAGAATACCCTGGCCTTGACTGAGATCTTGATCAGCACGACCTCCGGGTCCGCGATCTGGGGCGAGCTGACCGCCGCCATCACCAGCGAGTTGGGTGCTGCGTTTTCCAAGCTGGAGCTCTCCAAGAAAAAGCTCTCCGCGTTCATCCTCATCTCCAAGTCCATGCTGGATCTTGGACCGGTCTGGATCGACCGCTATGTGCGCGCCCTGCTGGTGGAAGCTAACGCAGCCGGTCTGGAAGATGCGGTGGTCGATGGCGACGGCGACGACAAGCCCCTTGGCATGACCCGAGCCCTCACCGGTGCTGTGGATGGAGTATATCCCCGAAAGACCGCAATCACCATTACGGCGCTGGACCAAACTGCATTCGGGACCATTCTCAACACCCTGTCTCAAGGGCCCAACAGCAAGCGTCGGGCGATCCAGAAGATCATCATGGTGGTCAATCCGGCCGACTACTTCACGAAGGTCATGCCGGCAACAACCGTCCGGACTACGGACGGTAGCTTCACCAAGGATGTGTTCCCCTTCCCCACGGAGGTCTTCCAGTGCTCCGGCATGCCTCAGGGCTATGCGGTGTTTGGCATCGGCAACCGGTACTTTGCGGGGCTTGGCACTTCCAAGGGTGGCAAGATCGAATACTCTGATGAGTATAAATTCCTGGAAGATCAGCGGGCTTACCTGATCAAGCTCTATGGTGACGGCAAGCCGCTGGATGCCAATGCCTTTGTCCTGGCGGACATCTCTGGCCTGACCCCGTACGTCCAGAAGGTCTATGTGACCAACGATGAAGACAGCCCTGTGGCTATGTTCCCGGCCTATGACGCCAGACTGGCCAGCCTGACGGTTGGTTCTCTGACCTTAAGCCCGACCTTCAATAAGTCGGTCTTTGCGTATACTGCAGCCACGACCAATGCCACCAACACAGTGACCGCAGTCGCCATGGATGGCGAGGCTACCATCGAGATCCTTAATGGCGAAACCCCCGTGGCCAACGGGGCGGCGGCCACCTGGTCCGAGGGGGCAAACACC
>CALMWJ010000130.1 GCA_937873525.1 uncultured Peptococcaceae bacterium
CAGCGCAGAGAATACTTGGTCTTAAGGCCTGGGAAGGTATGTCGTCGCCAGGAAAAAGCCCTCAAGCATAACGCTTGAGGGCTCTTTTCATATTCATAATTCTTTCGGGAGGGACCTTATGCAGGAAGGAAGCCAGAAAACTTTATTCTCCATGACATGGCCGATCTTTTTTGAATTGGTCCTGCAGATGCTGGTCGTCAATGCGGACCAGTTTATGATCAGCCGATATTCTCAGAACTCAGTTGCTGCCATCGGCAATGCCAATCAGATCCTGACGGTATTGCTCCTGACCTTCAGTGTGGTCAGTCTAGCAACGACCATTTTGGTATCTCAGTATCGCGGCGCTCAAGATACGCGCAGGGTCGGTCAAATCTATAGTCTCGCGTTGCTGACCAATTTGATTTTCAGCCTGATCATCGGAACGGTTCTTGTTGGTTTTAATCGGCAGATATTTACGTGGATGAGGGTGCCGGCGGAGGTTATGCAGGAATCTTGCACATATCTGACGATTATCGGCAGTTTTGTGTTTTTGCAGGCCATTGCTTTAACGTTTTCAGCGATTTTCCGCAGCAACGCATGGATGAAGGAAGCGCTTGGCATTTCTGTCATCGTGAATATGCTCAATATATTTGGTAATGCCATGCTGATTCGCGGCTTTGGTCCGGTCAAGCCGCTGGGGCTGGTGGGTGTGGCGATCTCCAGCAACCTTGCAAGAGCGATTGGTATTGGAATCTATATATTTATTTTTCTCCGCAAGACGGATATACCCATCCAATTTAGAACTCTAAAACCTTTTCCCTGGCATCAGGAAATGAAGCTTTTATCGATCGGATTGCCTGCCGGCGGGGAATCCTTGTCTTACAGCTCGGCCCAGATGTGCATTCTTCGATTTGTGAACACCTTCGGCACTCAGGTGATCACAACAAGCGTTTACGCAAAGATGTTTGCCACACTGTCCTATCTTTATACGTCGGCGGTTGCACAAGCCTCCCAAATTCTGGTGGGCTACTTGATGGGGGCACAGAAGATCGATGAAGTCAATCGAAGGGTGGTTTCCACGGTCAAAATCGCTATCGCCATCTCTTTAACGATTTCTACGATTCTGTTCTTGAGCAGTGATCTGCTGTTTGGCTTTTTTAACCCATCCC
>CALMWJ010000131.1 GCA_937873525.1 uncultured Peptococcaceae bacterium
GATTATTGTGTCATCGGCCTCGGACGTTTCGGGTTTGCTTTATCGGTGGCGCTGTCCCAGGCCGGCAAGGAAGTCCTGGTGCTGGATAACGATGAGGAAAAGGTCAAGGCGATCAGCCGGCATGTCGACAACGCGATGATCATCAAGCATTTGGATAAGGAATCTCTGGTGGAAGCCGGGATTCAAAATTGTCAGACGGTGGTGGTTTGCATCGGGGAACAGATCGAAGTCAGCGTGCTGACCACCCTGAATGTGATCGAGCTTGGGGTGCCTCGCGTCATCTCCAAAGCCGTCAGTGCCGACCATGGCAGTGTGCTGAAGAAAATCGGCGCTGAGGTGGTCTATCCTGAGAAGGACATGGCCATCCGTCTGGCTAAGAGTTTCCTGACCACCCGGGCCATCGAGTACATCGACCTGAATGAAGATATTTCCATCGAAGAGCATAAGATCACAGCAAAGATCGGTGGTCAGACTTTGGCGTCCGCCAATCTGCGTAAAAGGTTCGGTATGAATGCCATTGCCATCGTCAAAGGTGAAAAAACCATCATTGAAGTGGAACCGACCATTTTGCTGGAAACGGGGGATCATATTGTTACCATTGGAACCAAGGACAATCACTCCAGGTTCCAGGATTTCCTTTTTGCGGATTGATCCGCTTTAAGAAGCATGTTGATGTGTAAAAGAATGCTGAGTGTGGATGCTCAGCATTCTTTTTTAATGAAACTTGCCTAGGCCTTGGTTCATATAAGCTTCTTGGCCATACAAAAAACAGAAAATTATGATAAAATGAGATGCAGACGATCGTCTTGGCTTTCCCGTCACAGCCATAATGTGGGAACGGAGGATCACATGATGAAACGTTCAAAGCAAACCCCGGCGTTCTTGGCTGAAGATGAATGCACGAAGCTTCATCGGTATTGGAGCGCTTGCAATTATCTGGCGGCAGGAATGATCTATCTCCAGGACAACCCGCTGTTGAAAAGCCCTTTAACTACGGAGCATATCAAAAAGCGTCTTCTGGGGCATTGGGGCTCCAGCCCCGGATTATCCTTTATCTATGTGCATTTGAACCGTCTCATCAAAAAATATGATCTGAATATGATCTGCATCACCGGTCCGGGGCATGGCGCCCCCGGCATCCTGGCGCCGGTGTATCTGGAAGGCACCTATTCGGAGATTTATCCGGACAAGAGTGAAGATGAAGAAGGCATGGCCAGGTTCTTCAAACAATTTTCCTTCCCCGGCGGGATCGGAAGCCACTGCACGCCGGAAACGCCGGGCTCGATCCACGAAGGCGGGGAATTGGGATATAGCCTTTCCCATGCCTATGGTGCGGCCTTCGACCATCCGGATCTGATTGCTGCGGTCATTGTGGGAGACGGTGAGGCAGAGACCGGACCCCTGGCCACTTCCTGGCACTCCAATAAATTTTTGAACCCTGTGCGTGATGGGGCGGTATTGCCCATTCTTCATCTCAACGGGTACAAAATCGCCAATCCTACGATTCTGGCCCGAATCAGCCAAGAAGAATTGGAATGCTTGTTCAAGGGATGCGGTTATCGGCCCTATTTTGTCGAAGGCGATGAGCCCATGAGGATGCACCGGCTGATGGCCGAGGCCATGGAGGAAGCCGTTCTGGAGATCCGGCGTATTCAGACAGAAGCCCGATCCCGGGG
>CALMWJ010000132.1 GCA_937873525.1 uncultured Peptococcaceae bacterium
GCGCGCTTGACTGGCAGTCAAGAGGTCAGGGGTTCGATCCCCCTCATCTCCACCAAAAATGATCCGCAAGCCTTTTTGATCAAGGGTTTGCGGTTTTTTTATGCCCTTTTAGCAGTGAGCCCGCTCGTTATCTGATAACCGAAATGTTGAGTTAATTTTTTGAATCTTAATTCCTATATTTCGTTTTTTCGAAATAACACCTGCTATAATATCTTTTTATTTCACTTTATTTATTTTTATGAAATAAAAGTGTTACAATAGCACTATTGATTCACTTTGGGAGCTGATGAACATGAAAAATCGTTCGGGATATTTCAAAACAAATTTGACAGGTGCGTTACAGTACAAATCGTTTTTACCAAAACCCCTGCCTCCGGATCCCCCCATCGTATATGACGAAGAAATGATACAGCTCCTTGCAACGGCAAATCGCAGTATAGGGATTCTTGAAGGCATATCCATGCTGGTGCCTGATGTTGACCTTATTGTATCGATGTATATTCGAAAAGAAGCCCTCTTGACTTCACAGATTGAAGGCACACAAGCGACACTGGACGATATCCTTGATCCAAACCTCGAAGAAAACACCAACCAGAATGTTGCGGATGTCTTGAACTACATAAAAGCATCAAAATATGCCACCTCAAGACTCAGCGAATTGCCGATCTGCAATCGATTGCTTCAGGTGACCCATGCGATTCTCTTGGAGGGTGTTCGAGGTCGCGAAAAAAATCCGGGTGAGTTTCGACGTAGTCAGAACTGGATCGGACCTGCGGGAAGCACCCTGAAGGATGCCAGGTTTGTGCCGCCGAATCCCGAAGATATGATCTCGGCGATGTCGGACCTCGAAAAATTCATTAATGAGGAAGACGAGATGGATGCACTCATTAAAATATCTCTGATCCATTACCAATTCGAAACGATCCATCCATTTTTGGACGGCAATGGAAGAATCGGAAGGCTTTTGATTTCGTTATATTTGATCGAAAGAAAGCTTCTCAGCTATGAAACATTATATATTTCTTATTTCTTCAAACGAAACCGGATCGAGTATTACGACCGTTTGACCGAGGTAAGAACAAAAGGCAACTATGAGCAATGGGTAATATTTTTCTTACTGGCCATCGACGAATCGGCACAAGATGCTATATCCACCATCGAAGAACTCCTGAAGCTCCATGATACAAATTTTGAAATGGTCAGGAATACCGGAAGAGCATCCAAAACGATCATGAAGGTTTTTAATTATCTTGAAAAAAGCCCGATCATTGACATTAAAAAAACAAGCGAAGCATTGAGAATTTCTTTCAATGCTGCATCAAATGCAGTCCAGACGCTCGTCGTGTTAGGGATACTTCGGCAAACCGAAAATGTACGCCGGAACCGAATTTTCGCTTATGAGGAATACCTGCGCATTTTAAGAAAGGGCACCTGAAAAGGACCGAACATTCTATAAAACCATTCATCAAAAAAGCGTACATCTCCATCTCAGAAAAACAATTGATGATGGAAGTGTACGCTTTATAATCCTTATTGCTGCGAAGAAAACCAAGGTTATTTAATCATCCAAGTCAAAAAATCCGATCCCGATCAGCCCGGGCCCGGTGTGGACGCCCAGCGCCGGCGAAATCTGGCCTTCCATAAACAGCACCGCATGGTCCACATAAGCCTTCATTCTTTCTTTGATTTTGTCCGCCTCTTCCTGGGCGTAGCCATGGCAAATGGTCAGATAGTAATTCTTGGTGCCCTTGAGCCTGCCCTCAACGATTTCAATCAATTTATCAATGCTCTGTTTTCTGCCCCGCACCTTTTCGACGGTGTAATAGATGCCATTTTCGTCACAGGAAATGATGGGCTTGATTTGAAGCATGCTGCCCAGGATGCCCTCCACACGGCCGATTCTACCGCCCTTCATAAGGTATTGCAGCGTTTGCAGGCTATAATAAATATGAGAGTCTCCAATCTTATCCTCAAGCTTCTTGACGATCTGCTCAAAGCTTAAATTCTTTTCAACCAATTGCGCGGCATAGACCGCTAAGAAGCCGGAGCCGAGGGCGATGTTTTTCGTGTCAATGACGGCGGTCTTAATATCCTTGAATTCACTGCAGGCATGCTTGATGGCACTGTACGTCCCGCTTAATCCCGATGAGATGACGGGAACGATGATTTGACGATAGCCGTCCGCGATGATTCTTTCAATGGTTTCACGCATTTCGCCCATGGTCGGCAAGCTTGTGTGGGGAATCTCCTTTTGCAGATTACCATACACTTCCTCCGGCGTAATGTCGATCCGGTCACGATAGGATTTGTCTTTATAGTTGATGGTCAACGCCACCTCGTAAATATGAAACCGTTCCAGTAAATTGCGGGGCACATCCGAGCAAGAATCGGTCAGAATCGCGATTTTATTCTCTTCCATGTTGTTCTCCTTCTCTTTGGCGTTGGTGATAGGCTGCCAATTTGGTTTCAATGATTTTTTCGGTTAACCATTTATTCGCCAATGCCGTGGTAATGGTCGAAACCGCAAGCTTTTCATATTTGATTTCCCTTGCTTCCAATATATAAGGGCTGTTGCTCTCACGAACCGGCAGGAAAACCCTCTGCATCGATTCCTCGAAGGCTTCACAAAAGGAATCGTAAGCCGCTTTTTCGTCGCCCAGCAAAGCGATCTGCAATTGGATCCCATCCTTGATCTTCGTAATCGGCAGGATCTGCTTGAGGAGGGTAATGACAATAATATAGACCACATGGATTTTTTCGTACTTCTTCTTTACCGGTTTCGGCATCATTCCCCATTTCACATAGTTGTTGACCATGCTTTTGGTAATGTGCTTTTCGTCTCCGCTTTGCATGCAAGCGATTTTTTCGGTCATGATCTGCAGCATCTGATCGCAATAGATTGGAAAATCGGGCAAGTCATCCCACTTGGGGAGTTTGACGCGGCTCATCGCCCGGCTGAATTCATGCAAATCGATGTTATTCTCCATCATTCTCCCTCTGTTCGTGACTATTTTTTATAGTTATCATAACTATTTTATCTTAATAAAAAATGTGTTTGGTGTCAACTGCCCGCGCTGAAAAGACGCAGCATCCTGGACAAGTCACACTTTACTCAGCTCAACGGCAATTTGCGCGCCGAGCTTTGCATTATTATAGACCAGCTGAATGTTTGAATCCAGGCTGGCACCCTCGGTCAGTTCTTTCACCCTGGCCAGCAGGAAGGGCGTG
>CALMWJ010000133.1 GCA_937873525.1 uncultured Peptococcaceae bacterium
GCCTTTGGACGGTATCGATCCGTTCGCCGTATTCATGAAACGCCAGAAGGATCGAACAGAAGGTGAAAAAACCTCCCGACAGAGCAAGATACGAAATCATACGCACACCTCAATGAACTCAATACTCAATGTCCACGATTTTGTTGATCACGGAAAATCCGATGGCTTCCATCACTGCGGAGACAGCCAGCATGATTTTGCCGGTTTTAGTGGTCACTAGTAAGGCAAAGTATTCCGGATTGATCACCATCAGAGCCAACAAAATGAATACCGGCAAGAGGCCGATCACGATGCCTGATACCCTTCCCTGCGCCGTCAGGACCCGTACCTCCTGCTTGATGCGGATGCGATCCCGCAGCGTGCCGGCGATAATCTCCAGAATATCTGAAAGATTGCCGCCCACTTGGGCGGAGGTGAGGATCGCCGACACCAGCAGATCCAGGTCCTGATTTTTTACCCGCTCCACCATATGGTTCAGAGCATCCTTCTGGTTGACGCCATAGTGCATTTCCCGGATCGTTTTGGCGAATTCCGTGGAAATCGGGGGCGCCATATCGCTGGCGATGCTCTCCATAGCCTGCTGGAAGCTGAAGCCCGCCTTGATGCAGTTGTTCATGATCACCAGGGATTCCCCAAGCTGCTTGTTGAATTCCTGCTGCCTTTTCTTCCGCTCCTTTTGGACCCAAAAAGGAGGGATCGCGAAGCCGATGATGGCGATCCCGCTGGCGGTAATGGCATTGCCATCCAACATCAGGATCAGGATCAAAGGAATAAAGGTGGCGCCGGCCCAGGCATAGACAAATTCCGAGGCATTCAGCTTGATGCCGGACATGGCCAGATAATCTGCAAATTCCTTGCTGACAATTTTTCCCTTCTTGCTCTTGTTCAGCTTGGTCTTTTCAATTTTCTCTTTGATGACCTGATCCTGGATATCGTCGATGCCCTTTGTGGCTAAATATTTTTCCACCCGTTCCTTGACGATATCTTTTCCGGAAACCGGCACAAACAGCAAGACCAGAAAATAGATGGTGGCTGCGCCAGAAAGCGCCAGCAAATAGCCGATCATTTCAGCACCTCAATTCGTAAACCAATCGTCCTTCACAAGGATCCCATTGGAAGTCAGCTTTTCCAGGAAACCGGGCCGTATCCCCGTGGACACAAACCGGCCGGTGATCTTGCCGGTGGAATCTACGCCTTCCTGTCGAAAAACGAACAGGTCCTGAAGGGTGATGGTATCCCCTTCCATGCCCACCACTTCCGTGATGTTGACCACCTTGCGGGAGCCGTCCTTGAGTCTGGATTGCTGGATCACAATGTCCAAAGCGGAGGATACCTGTTCCCGGATCGCCTTGATGGGCAATTCCATTCCCGACATCAGCACCATGGTTTCCAGTCTGGACATCATATCTCTGGGGGTGTTGGCATGGGCGGTGGTCAGAGAACCGTCATGGCCGGTATTCATGGCCTGCAGCATGTCCAAGGTTTCTCCCGAGCGGACTTCGCCCACCACAATGCGGTCGGGCCGCATGCGCAAGGCATTGCGAACCAGGTCGCGGATGGTGATCTGCCCGGCGCCCTCCAGATTGGCAGGGCGGCTTTCCATGGTGACCACATGATTCTGGCGCAGCTGCAATTCCGCCGCATCTTCAATCGTCACGATCCGGTCGGCATCCTGAATAAAGCCGGATAAGACGTTCAGAAAGGTGGTTTTCCCGCTGCCGGTGCCCCCGGATACAATGATGTTCAGCTTCCCTTTGACACAGGCCTCCAGAAAATTCATCATTTTGGGCGATACCGAGTTGAATCGGATCAGGTCCCCGGTGGTCAGAGGATTCTTCGAAAACTTACGGATGGTCAGCGTCGGCCCATTCAAGGCGATGGGCGGGATCACCGCATTGACGCGGGATCCGTCCGCCAACCGGGCATCCACCATGGGGCTGGTTTCATCCACACGCCGGCCCACCGAGGAGACGATGCGGTTGATCACATTCATCACTTGCTGGTTGTCCTTGAAAACCGTATCACTCAGCACCAATTTACCTTTCCGTTCCACGTAGACATTATAAGGACCGTTGACCATGATTTCCGTGATTTCCGGATCAGCCAGCAGCGGTTCCAACGGCCCCAGTCCCACCACATTGTTATAGATTTCTTTCTGCAGCCGGATCCGGTCGGCCCGTGGAATGGCGGCGGATTTGGCTTCGATCAAGGTCTCAATAGATTTCAGAATGTAAGCTTCTTTATTGTCCTTCAGGTCATTGCCATTGACCGCTTCCTGGTTGATCAGGTCAATGATCTCCCCGTGGACTCTTTCCTTGAGCTCATAATAATCATCCGCGGCCGGCCCATTGGGCTTGACAGGACCGGCCATGGTCCCCGGAGCAGACTCGGGTGCTGTTTCGGCCGGCTGGGGGGCATTCTGTATTCTCTGTTTTTCAAGCCGATCCAATAAACTCATGGCAGTCCTGCTTTCCGGCTCAAAGTCACTGGCTCAGGGACTTTGAAAAGCCAAATCGTTTTTTTAAAAGGCCGGGTATTTGAATTTGCTTTCTTCCGGCAGGCTGGATCTGATATTCCAGGTTGTCTGACAGCAGGATGCTGGATACATCGGAAATCGCCTGGCTCAGTTTGCTCGCGGGTGCGCTGAGCACGAAGGGCACGCCCCGGTTCAATGCGGTAACGGCCACCTTGTAGTCGCTGGGAATCTTGGCCCAAATCGGGCAGCCAATGATTTTCTGGACATCCTCCACAGTAATGGAGCTGATGTCCACGGCGCGGTTGACAATGACCTTGACCTTATCCTTCT
>CALMWJ010000134.1 GCA_937873525.1 uncultured Peptococcaceae bacterium
CGTGAGGGCGGCCGGACCGTCGGTTCAGGCGTTGTCTCCGACATCATCGAGTAATCCCTGACAAGGCATCGCGGTACCCGGAGGTGTGACGCAATCGAATACCGCCTCTATCGACCTAGAGCCTTCAAGACCGGCTGGATCCCAGCCGGTCTTCTTTGTCTGATTGGATTGCATATCTGTATACAAGGATACCCTTGATTTTATCGTAAAGATTTAATAGAATGAAACTGCTATAAAAGAGGGAGGCTGAAACGATGAAGAAAATGAAACTGACCACCTTGCTGCTTTTGTTTGTTTTCACAGCGACACTCTTAATGGGATGCGGAAGCGGCGCGAATTCCGGCAGCACCGCCGCCGGCACCCAAACAGCCGCATCCGGCGACAGCGGCAACTACATCCTTGCAACCGGCGGCACCTCCGGGACTTACTATTCCTTTGGCGGCGCCATGGCCCAAATCATCAATAAGGCGGCCGGCATCAACATCACGGCTCAGTCCACCGGCGCATCCAAGGAGAACATCCGTCTGGTTTCTTCCAAGGAAGCAGAACTGGCGATTGTGCAGAATGACGTTTTGGACTATGCCAGCAAAGGTGTTGAGCTTTTTGACGGCGAAAAAATCGAGAATGTCCTGACCATCGGCACGCTGTATCCCGAAGTGGTCCAGCTGGTTGTGGCTGCAGACAGCGAGATCCAGTCTGTTGCGGACCTGAAGGGACACAAAGTGTCCGTGGGCGATGCCGGATCCGGTGTGGAAGCCAACGCCAAGCAGGTATTGGAAGCTTATGGACTGACCTTTGACGACATCGACGTCAGACGCCTTTCTTTCAAAGAGTCCGGCGATGCCTTCAGCAATAAACAGCTGGATGCCTTCTTTGTGACAGCCGGCGTTCCCAATACGGCCATTGTGGAGCTCTCTGTGAAAAACCCTGTCCGTCTTCTGAACATCGACGGCGAACCGATGAAAGCCCTGCAGGCTAAATATCCTTTCTACACGGAAGCCACCATCCCCAAAGATGTTTACAAAACCACGGAAGATGTCAAGACCATCGCCATTCAGGCCACCTTGGTCTGCAGCGCTGAGCTGAGCGAAGATACCGTGTACAACATCACGAAAGCCATCTTTGAAAACCTCGGCGAGCTGGGAACCGCCCACGCCAAGGGCAAGGAAGTTTCCCTTGATAAGACCGTCCAGGGTGTTTCTGTGCCCTTCCATCCAGGCGCAGAGAAGTATTATCAAGAAAAGGGCGTCTTAAAGTAATCTGTGAAGATCCGGTCAAGGCGGGCAGGTCTTGGATGCTTGTCCGCCTTTTTTGCTTGCCTCCTTCTGGGGGGGCTCTGGCTCCTGAATCCTGTGACAGGCCACCGGGTGCGCATCACACTTGAGGATGGAACGGTGCTGTATGATGCACCGGCCGCCTGCGACACCATTGAAGTAAATTTCAGACACTCCGTCAATAAAGGCATGATCCGGGAAGTATATCAGTTGAACAATGAACAATGCCAGTTGTCCCTAAAGACCGGCTATTTTGAGAATTACGGGGCGGGGATGCTGGACACGGTACCTGACCAGATCGGTTTCCGGGATGAGAACGGCTTCCTGGTCCTGGATTTCCCGCTTCAATTCAAGGACTCATGGACGTACCGCGCCGGTCCTGAAGCCGGGCATACGATTATTTACGGGAACGACGTGTTACCGATCTATCAGATGATCCCAATGAAATCTTTCAAAATATCGGTTGCTGCGAAGCATTTGCATGGACCGCCCTATTGAAAGTGATCGGGAAAGGAAGTATCAACCATGACAAAAGAAAAAAAGAAGCCGAATAAGAACGACCATCTATTCGGTGAATTTGATCATATGCAGGATCAGCAGGACGAGATCCTGCGGAGTGTGGACCGGGAATCTGCGTTTCGGATTTTCCGGGGCCATTGGCATTATGTGATTACGGCGATCCTGATTTCCTTTTCACTTTTCCAGCTTTACACGGCGATTTTCGGGACCTTGCCTGCCCAGCTTCAGCGCATGACCCACTTGGGATTTGTGATCCTGCTGGCATTCTGGCTTTATCCCGCGACAGACCGAGGCGACCGGCATACCATTCCGGTTTTGGATCTGCTTCTGGGACTGGCCTTTGCGGGCATTGCGGCTTATTTTATCATCAACTACGAAGGGTTGATGAGCCGCTCAGGCGCTTATACAACCCTGGACCTGATCATCGGCGCGGCGGGGATCCTGCTGGTGATTGAAGCCTGCCGCCGTGTGGTGGGCTGGCCGATCGTCATCATCGCGTCGTGCTTTATCCTATATGCTTATTTCGGCGCCAGCATGCCGGGCTTCCTGATGCATCGCGGCTACTCGGTGCAGCGGATCATCTCCCACTTGTTCTACACGACGGAGGGCATCATCGGCATGCCCCTTGGCGTGTGCGCAACCTTTGTCTTTCTGTTTATCCTCTTCGGTTCATTTTTGGACAAAACAGGAATCGGCCAGTTCTTTATTGATGTGGCCAATTCCCTGGCAGGATGGGCGGCCGGCGGGCCGGCCAAAGTGGCTGTCCTGACCAGCGCCCTGCAGGGGACCATCTCCGGATCTTCCGTTTCCAATACGGTTTCCACAGGATCCTTTACCATTCCGCTGATGAAATCGCTGGGATACAAACCTGAATTTGCCGGAGCGGTGGAAGCCTCCGCATCCACCGGCGGGCAGCTGATGCCGCCGATCATGGGCGCCGCTGCGTTTCTGATCGCAGAAGCCGTTGGTGTTCCCTACGGACAGGTGGCCAAAGCGGCGATCCTGCCTGCGCTCCTTTATTTTACGAGCATTTGGATCATGGTGGACCTGGAGGCCAAAAAGCTTGGGCTCAAGGGTTTGCCCAGAGAGCAATTGCCCAAGGCTGGGCCTTTGTTCATGGAGAAAGGCCATTTATTGCTGCCGCTGGTGGTGATCATCACGCTTCTGGTGATGGATTACACCCCGACCTTTGCGGCCATGGGCGGGATCATCAGCACGGTGGTTGTGCCTTATCTTCGCAAAAGCACCCGCATCGCCCCGTCGGTCATCGCCACAGCCCTTGTGAACGGGGCCCGAAACATCATCGGGGTGGCCTGTGCCTGCTCTGTGGCGGGCATCATCGTGGGCGTGGTCACGCTGACCGGACTCGGCCTCAAGGTTGGGGAAGGCCTTGTTGGTCTCGCGGGCAATAACATGATGATCGCCCTCTTTTTTACGATGATTACTTCCTTGATTTTAGGAATGGGCGTCCCAACCACCGCAAACTACCTGATCACGTCAACCATCGCTGCGCCCATCGTGATGAAGCTTGGGGTTCCGGCGATCGCCGCCCATTTATTTGCCTTTTACTTCGGGATCCTGGCGGACATTACACCGCCTGTGGCTTTGGCCGCCTATGCAGGGTCGGCGATTGCCAAGAGCAACCCCTTCTTGACGGGGGTAACGGCAACGAAGCTGGTGCTTCCGGCCTTTCTGATTCCCTATATCATGGTCTACAATCCTGCGCTGATCCTGGTGGATACCAACGGAATGCAGGTCATCCAGATCATTGTGACTTCACTGGTGGGTCTTTTCGGCATCAATGCCTGTACGGCGGGCTATCTCATGGGACCCTTGAAGCCCTGGCTGCGTATTCTGGCGATTGCTGGCGGGGTCATGCTGATCGATCCGACTTTTCTGACGGATGTGATCGGCGTCGCTTTGGTGGGATTCGTATTTTTCTTTCAGCGTCGGAAGAAAAAAACCGCGGATCGGGCGGCTGAAGTCTGATGATCGGCAATAAGTCCCGATCAGAGGGCAGAATAAGCCGGTTCGGGACTTGGACCGGAAGCTCGAAGACTGGTAAAAAACAGGGTGTTAAGATCCATAAATCATTTGTCGAAAATATTTTACAGCGCAAGGCTAAACCCCTTGCGCTGTTATGCTTTTGCTGGTATAATCCTAGGGTATGGCTACATGCGAGGAAGCGGAAGGTTGCCGGATAGCCATGATACGCCGGAGAGCGTTGCTCATAAAACGAGCGATAAATGGTGATAAGCCGGGGAATTTCCGCAGAGTATGTCCGAAAAATAATAAGTCGGGCGAAAAGGAGGAAACAAAACATTATGGCCAAACAACAAAAAATCAGAATCCGTCTGAAAGCTTACGATCACAAGATCCTGGATGCATCGGCGGAGAAAATCGTGGACACTGCCAAGCGCACGGGTGCCAGCGTGGCGGGACCGGTTCCCCTTCCTACGGAACGGAACCTGTACACCATCCTGAGATCACCCCATGTCAACAAGGATTCCCGGGAGCAGTTCGAGATGAGAACTCATAAGCGTCTGATTGACATCATCGATCCCACGCCGAAGACAGTCGATTCCCTGATGAGTCTTGACCTGCCGGCAGGCGTCGATATCGAAATCAAGCTTTAGGAGGTAGGTCAAAGTGAAAAAAGGCATTTTAGGAACAAAAATTGGAATGCTCCAGATTTTCGATGAAACTGGACGGGTCGTGCCTGTGACGGTCATCCAGGCCGGGCCTTGCGTGGTCACTCAGAAGAAGACCGCGGATAATGACGGCTATGAAGCCATTCAGATTGGCTATGCAGCTGCCAAAGAATCTCACATGACCAAGCCCTTGAAAGGGCATTTCGCCAAACAGGGCGTCCCCGCCATGCGGCATCTTAAAGAATTTCGCCTGGACGATGTTTCCGCCTATGAACTGGGCCAGGAAATCAAAGCCGATGTGTTTGAAGCCGGCGAGCTGGTGGATGTGACCGCGGTTTCCAAAGGCAAAGGCTTCCAAGGCTCCATTAAGAGAAACGGTTACAGCAGAGGACCTATGGCCCATGGCTCCAAGTACCATCGCAAAAGCGGCTCGTTGGGTGCGAAGGGTCCGGCTCGTGTATTCCTGGGACGCAAAGGGCCTGGCCGCATGGGCGGCAATCAGGTCACCGTGCAGGGTCTCAAAGTCGTGAAGATCGATACCGAGAAAAACCTGATTCTTGTTCGCGGCGCAGTACCCGGCGCGAAGAAGAGCATCATTACGATTCGGGATTCTGTCAAAGCGTAAGCTTTGGGAGAGACCGAAAGCATGCTAAGGAGGAAAGTTGAATGTCTAAAGTTGCCCTTTATAATGTAGAAGGCAAGCAAGTGGGCGAATTCGAATTGAACGATTCCGTTTTCGGCATCGAACCCAACGAATCCGTTGTTCACGAAGCGGTTGTCATGCAATTGGCCAGCCTGCGCCGGGGAACCGTGGGGGTTAAAAACCGCGCGCTCGTCAGCGGCGGCGGCAGAAAGCCTTTCAAACAGAAAGGCACAGGCAGAGCCCGTGCCGGCAGCACCCGTTCTCCTCTGTGGAGACACGGCGGCGTGGTCTTCGGCCCCCAGGCCAGAAGCTATGCCTACACCATTCCCCGCAAAAAACGCCGCCTGGCGTTGAAATCCGTCCTTTCCGACAAATTGGCCAACGGCAATCTGATCGTGGTGGACGAATTGAAGCTGGAGAGCCCCAAAACCAAAGAGATGGTCCGGATCCTGAACAATCTGGGCGTTGAAAGAAAAGCCTTGGTCGTGACCGAATGCATCGACGCAAGACGGTCCGCCCGCAACATCGAAGGCATTATGCCGATGATGGCGGACGGCATCAATGTGTACGACGTCTTGAATCATGACAAAATGATCGTGACACAGGCTGCAGTACGCGCAATCGAGGAGGTGCTGGCGGATGCGTAATCCATATGATGTGCTGGTAAAGCCGATCGTGACCGAAAAAACCTCCGCTTTGATGGCTGAAAACAAATACACGTTCAAGGTTGACAAAACAGCCAACAAAATCGAGATCAAGCATGCGGTCGAATCGATTTTCAAAGTCGACGTGACGGATGTCAAAACCATGAATATGCCAGGTAAACTGAAGCGGCAAGGCAAGACCTCGGGGATGACCTCCGAATGGAAAAAAGCCATCGTGACGCTGAAGGAAGGACAACGGCTGCCGTTGTTCGAGGAATAAGCAGAACAAACCGTAAGGAGGCAAGAGTAAAATGGCTGTAAAAAGCTTTAGACCCATTACCCCGTCGCGTCGGCATATGACGGTTGCCACGTTCGACGAAATTACAACCGACAAGCCCGAGCGCTCCCTGATTGAGCCTCTGAAAAAACGTGCCGGCCGCAACAACCAAGGTAAGCTCACCGTTCGCCATCAGGGCGGCGGCCACAAGAGAATGTACCGGCTCATCGATTTCAAACGCAACAAGGACGGTGTGCCCGCAAAGGTTGCCACCATCGAATACGATCCGAATCGCACCGCCTACATCGCGCTGCTCCATTATGTCGATGGCGAAAAACGCTACATCCTGGCACCCATCGGCTTAAAAGTCGGCGACAGCATCGTGTCCGGCGAACAGGCGGACATCAAAATCGGCAATGCGCTGCCCTTGGCCAACATTCCGGTCGGCACCATTGTCCACAATATCGAACTGAAACCTAAAAAAGGCGGCCAGATCGTCCGGACCGCCGGCTCCTCAGCCCAGCTGATGGCCAAGGAAAAGGATTACGCATCCCTGCGTCTGCCCTCCGGTGAAGTTCGCATGGTGCACATCACCTGCAAAGCCACCATCGGCCAGGTCAGCAATCCTGAAAACGAAATCATCAACATCGGTAAAGCCGGACGTTCCCGCTGGATGAACATCCGCCCCGCCAACCGCGGCGTCGTGATGAATCCCTGCGACCATCCTCACGGCGGCGGCGAAGGCCGTTCCCCCGTCGGCCGCAAGAGACCGGTTACGCCCTGGGGCAAATCCGCCATCGGCGGCAACACCCGCAAGAAAAAGAACCCCAGCAACAAATATATTGTTACTTCACGTAAAAAGAAATAACAGCTAACTGAAAGGAGGCGCCTCCATGGGTAGATCTCTGAAAAAGGGCCCCTATGTTGAAGAAAGCCTGATCAAACGCATCAAGCAAATGAACGATGTCAATGAGAAGCGGGTCGTTAAAACCTGGTCTCGCCGTTCTACCATATTCCCTCAAATGGTGGGACACACCATTGCAGTCTATGACGGACGGAAGCACATTCCCGTCTACGTGACCGAAGATATGGTCGGTCACAAACTGGGTGAGTTTGCTCCCACCCGGACTTTCAAAGGTCATGCTGGCAGCAAGTCCAGCGGCTCGAAATAACAGGGAGAGGAGGAAATAATATGTCTAAAGATGCCAAAGCCATCGCACGGCATGTACGTATCTCTCCCAGAAAGGCCCGCGCGGTCATTGATTTGATTCGGGGCAAGGACCTGAGAGAGGCGGAAGCCATCTTGAAATTCACAGTCCACAAGGGGACTGAATCCATCGGCAAAGTTCTGCAGTCCGCAGCTGCCAATGCAGAACACAATTTTGAAATGAATCGCGACGCCCTCTTTGTGAAAGAGGCCTATGTGGACGGCGGTCCCGTGATGAAGCGGGTCATGCCCCGGGCTATGGGCCGGGCCGACATCATTAAGAAGCGGACCAGCCACATCACCATCGTCGTCAGCGAGAAATAAGGAGGGAATAACGAGTGGGCCAGAAAGTACATCCCAATGGATTACGGGTCGGTATCATCCGCAACTGGCAAAGCAACTGGTATGCGGATAAAAAGAATTATTCCGACTTTCTTTTAGAAGACGTCAAAGTACGTGATTACGTAAAAAATAAACTATTCCAGGCTGGCGTTTCCACCATCGGAATCGAACGGTCCGCCAACCGGATCAAGGTCACCATCAGCACCGCGAAGCCGGGCATCGTGATCGGCCGGGGCGGCACGGAAATCGAAATACTCCGCAAAGAACTGGAAAAAATGACCGGCAAAAAAGTCAACATCAACATCAGTGAGATCAGAAAGCCTGAACTGGAAGCCCAATTGGTGGCTGAAGGCATCGCGGCCCAGCTGGTGAAGCGTATCGCTTTCCGCCGCGCCATGAAGCAATCCGTCAACAGGACCATGCGTCTGGGAGCCCAGGGTGTGAAGATCTCTTGCGCCGGACGTCTCGGCGGTGCCGAAATCGCCCGGACCGAATGGTACAGCGAAGGCAAAGTGCCCCTGCACACCTTGAGAGCTGATGTGGATTATGGTTTTGCTGAAGCCAACACGACCTACGGCAAAATCGGCGTCAAAGTCTGGATCTACAAAGGGGAGATTCTTCCCGAGGCAAAAGTCCGGAAGGAGGCTGCGGTCGATGCTAATTCCTAAGAGAGTCAAATGGCGCCGGCCTCATCGCGGCGGCGTGATCCGGGGCAGAGCCTTAAGAGGCAATAAAGTCACAAACGGCGAATTTGGTCTTCAGACTCTGGAAGCCGGCTGGATCACCAACCGCCAGATCGAAGCAGCCCGTATCGCCATGACCCGTTACATCAAGCGCGGCGGCCAGGTGTGGATCAAAATCTTCCCTGACAAACCGATCACCGCGAAACCCGCCGAAACCCGTATGGGCAGCGGTAAAGGTTCACCTGAGTACTGGGTCGCCGTTGTCAAACCGGGCCGCGTCCTGTTCGAAATCTCCGGCGTTGCCGAAGAACAGGCCAGAGAAGCAATGCGTCTCGCAGCGCACAAACTGCCTGTCAAGACAAAATTCGTAAAGCATGAATCAGAAATGGGTGGTGAAGCAGGTGAAAGCTAATACTTATCGCGATTTGACTCCCAGTGAGCTCAATCAAAAAGTGACCGAGTTAAAAGAAGAACTTTTCAACCTGCGGTTCCAGCTTGCCACCGGACAATTGGAAAATCCCATGCGTCTTCGGGAAGTCCGTAAAAACATTGCCCGGACCAAAACCATTCTCCGGGAAAAGGAACTGCAAGGCAAATAGCATCTGTAATATATAAAGGAGGAAATTGTCTTGGAAAAGAGCAATCGCAAGACGATGACGGGCATCGTTGTCAGTGACAAGATGGACAAAACGATTGTCGTATCTGTTGCCACCGCCACGAAACACGGCACTTATGGCAAAACCATCAAAGTTACGAAAAAGTATAAAGCGCATGACGAAAAGAACGCATGCGGCGTTGGCGACAAAGTCATGATTGAAGAAAGCCGTCCCCTAAGCAAAGAAAAACGTTGGGCCGTGGCGGAGATCATCCAAAAAGCCCCCGGCGTCCAAGCATAACATCTCTGAAAGGAGGTCTCCTCGATGATTCAACAAGAAACCAGATTAAGAGTCGCGGATAACACCGGCGCTAAAGAGTTGCTGTGCATCCGGGCTGTGGGCGGTTCCTACCGTCGTTATGCCGCCATCGGAGATGTGATCATGGCGTCCGTGAAAGAAGCTTCTCCCGGCGGAACCGTTAAAAAGGGCGATGTTGTTAAGGCTGTTGTGGTCAGAACGAAAAGCGCGGTTCGACGTGCCGACGGATCCTACATCCGTTTCGACGAAAACGCAGCGGTGATCATTAAAGATGACAAGAGCCCCAGAGGCACACGTATTTTTGGACCCGTTGCCCGCGAACTGCGTGAACACGACTTTACAAAAATCCTTTCTTTAGCACCGGAAGTGCTGTAAGAAGAGCCTGATACAAACGTCCGGAGGTGAAATAGATGAAAATCCATGTCAAAAAGGGTGATATGGTCCAGGTTATCAGCGGCAAAGATGCGGCTGCCAAGAAAAAAGGCAAGATCCTGAACGTTGATGCTGCCAAAGGCCGGGTCATCGTGGAAGGCGTCAATATGATCAAAAAGCATACGAAGCCGACTCAGGCCAGACCTCAAGGTGGTATCGTTGAGAAAGAAGCATATATTGCAAGCTCCAACGTGATGCTCTACTGCAGCAAGTGCAAAGCGCCCGTTCGGGTCAGCAAGAAGATTCAGACCGATGGTACAAAAATCCGCGTTTGCGCAAAATGCGGCGAAGAATTTGATAAATAATTGACCGGAAGGGAGGTCATATCTGGTGGTTCGTTTGAAGGACAAATACTTAAATGAAGTTGTTCCTGCGATGCAGCAGAAATTCAACTATAAAAACGTGATGGAAATTCCCAAGCTGGTTAAAGTTGTCGTCAATATCGGCATGGGGGAAGCGACTCAGAATCCGAAGGCAATGGATGGTGCCGTGGCAGACTTAACCATGATCACCGGCCAGAAGCCCATCATCACGAAGGCTAAGAAATCCGTGGCCGCATTCAAAGTGCGCGCCGGGATGCCCATAGGGGTTAAGGTGACACTCAGATCCACCCGGATGTATGAGTTTACCGATAAGCTGTTCAACGTGGCCCTGCCTCGTGTCCGCGACTTCCGCGGCGTATCCGGCAAAGCTTTTGACGGACGCGGCAACTATACTTTGGGTATCAAGGAACAGCTGATGTTCCCGGAAATCGAATACGACAAAATTGATAAGCTTCGTGGTATGGACATTGTCTTTGTTACAACAGCCAAATCCGACGAAGAAGCCAAAGCGCTGCTCACTCTGATGGGCATGCCTTTTACGGATCGTTAAGTTAAGGAGGGAACATCGTGGCCAAAACATCCCTGATTTGTAAACAACAACGTGCACCTAAGTTTCAGGTGCGGGCCTATAACCGCTGCAAGATCTGCGGTCGTCCCCATGCTTATATGCGGAAATTCGGTATCTGCCGTATCTGTTTCCGTGAGCTGGCATACGAAGGCCAAATTCCTGGTGTCACCAAGGCCAGCTGGTAAGCAAAAGCATTATTGGAAGGGGGTACTTTTGAAACATGGTTATGACGGATCCAATTGCGGATTTTTTAACACGCATACGTAATGCCAATTCCGTGCATCACGAAAAGGTTGAAATTCCTGCTTCAAAACTCAAAAAGACTTTGGCAGAAATCCTTAAACAGGAAGGCATGATCAAGGACTTCGAATATATCGAAGACGGCAAGCAAGGTATTCTTCGCGTATACCTCAAATACGGTGCCAACAAGCAAAAGGTGATCACCGGCTTGAAACGCATCAGCCGGCCCGGACTTCGGGTTTATGCCAAGAAAGATGAAATTCCCAAGATCCTGGGCGGACTGGGAATCGCCATCATCTCCACCTCGCAAGGTGTTATGACGGATAAACAAGCTAGAAAAAGCGGACTGGGCGGAGAAGTTCTCTGCTACGTCTGGTAGGCGGGAGGTATAGTATGTCTAGAATTGGGAAACTGCCTATTCCTGTGCCCGCAGGAGTTGACGTAAAAATCGAAGGCAACCATATTGTTGTCAAAGGCCCCAAGGGCACGCTGGAACGCGATTTCAGCAGCGACATGAAGGTCGTTCATGAAGATGGCCACATTGTCGTGACCCGCCCCAGCGACGACAAGCAGCATCGTGCTTTCCACGGCTTGACCCGAGCGCTGATCCAAAATATGGTCGTGGGCGTTACCAACGGCTTCGAAAAGACCCTGGATATGGTGGGCGTCGGCTATCGTGCTCAGATGCAAGGCACCAAACTGGTCCTGGCCATCGGCTATTCCCATCCGGTTGAGGTGGAGCCCGCCGTTGGATTGACCATCGAATGTCCCGCACCCACAAAGATTGTGGTCAAAGGCGCCGATAAACAAATGGTCGGCCAGCTGGCCGCCGACATCCGCAAGATCCGGCAGCCTGAACCCTATAAGGGCAAAGGCATCCGTTATTCGGACGAAGTCATCAAGCTCAAAGCTGGCAAGACCGGCAAAAAGAAATAAGGTGGGCATCTGGCCGGGGAGGCTGTTTGCGAACGGCGATGCCGCCTGCAGCGTGAACCAAACCTCCCGTTCCACTCAGGGACGGCAAAGACTGTTCCAAGCGTAAAGGAGTGAAATGTACTATGATTACACAAGCAAGCCGCAAAGCCATCCGTATCAAAAAGCATTTGCGGATCCGCAAGCATATCATAGGTGCTGCCGATAGACCCCGTTTAGCGGTCTACCGCAGTTTGAAACATATGTATGCACAGATCATCGACGATTCGAAGGGCATTACTTTGGTCTCCGCTTCCACCCTGGAAGCCCCTCTGAAGGGAACGTTCGAATCAGCCTGCAACATTGACGCTGCCGCCAAGGTGGGCGCTGAAATTGCAAAAAAAGCCCTTGAAAAAGGAATCACCGAGGTGGTTTTCGACCGGGGCGGAAACGTCTATCACGGACGCATCAAAGCAGTCGCAGATGGAGCCCGCGAAGCGGGACTCAAGTTCTAAAACACCGTAAAGGAGGGAAAAACAGGGAATGGCAAGAATGGAAGAAACCAATAGTGAATTTACTGAACGCGTTGTCTATATCAACCGTGTTGCTAAAGTCGTCAAAGGCGGACGCCGCTTCAGCTTCAGCGCGCTGGTCGTGGTTGGCGACGGCAAGGGCCGCGTGGGTGCCGGCTTAGGCAAAGCCACGGAGGTTCCCGAAGCAATCCGCAAAGGCATCGAAGATGCCAAGAAGAACCTGATTACAGTTCCCATGAAAGGAACCAGTATTCCCCACGAAACCAAAGGCGTATTCGGTGCCGGCGCCGTTTTCATGAAACCCGCCGCACCCGGTACCGGTGTCATTGCCGGGGGTCCCGTCCGCGCGGTCATGGAATTGGCCGGCATTCGTGACATCCTGACAAAATCCTTAGGTTCCAATAACGCAAATAATATGGTTCAGGCCACACTGACCGGTCTCAAGAGTTTGATGAGAGCCGAAGACGTAGCCAAACTCCGTGGGCTTTCCGTGGAAGAACTGTTGGGCTAGGAGGAAAAACATGGCGAATGAAAATGTGGGTAAGATCAAAATTACCCTGGAAAAAAGTGTGATCTCTTACGACAAGCGCGTCAGAGAAACCGTCAAATCCTTAGGTTTGGGCAAGCTGCATTCCAGTGCCATCCAAGCGACGACACCGGACATCCTGGGCAAAGTGCGCCGGGTGCAGCATCTGGTTGCCGTGGAAGAAGTTAAATAATCAAGGAGGTGCAATAGGCTATGAAACTTTCTGAATTAAAGCCGGCGCCTGGGTCACGGCAATCTGTCAAACGGCTTGGCCGTGGTATCGGGTCTGGCTTAGGCAAGACATCCGGTAAAGGTCATAAAGGACAGAAAGCCCGTTCCGGCGGTGGAAAAGGTCCTTACTTTGAAGGTGGCCAGACTCCTCTGCAGCGTCGTCTGCCCAAGAGAGGCTTCACCAATATCTTCAAAAAAGAATATGCAATCCTCAATGTAGGCCAGTTGGAAGACCGTTTTGACGCAGGCGCTCTGGTTACCCCGGAAACCCTCATCGAATGCGGCCTTCTGAAAAACGTTCAAGACGGCATCAGAATCCTTGGAAAAGGAGAACTGACCAAGGCGCTGAACGTAAAGGTCCAAGGTTTTTCTAAAACTGCAGAAGAAAAAATCACGGCCGCTGGCGGCTCAATTGAGGTGATTTAGTTTGATCGAGGTCTTGAAAAACGCATTCAAGGTTCCTGAGCTGCGTAAAAAAATTGTATTCACCTTGGCAATGCTGTTCGTTTTCCGGATCGGCGTCCATGTCCCGGTACCGGGCATCAACCGTGATGTGATCGAGAATCTTGTCAACAGTGGTCAGCTTCTGGGCTTTTTTGATGTGATTTCCGGGGGTGCCTTCAAGAATTTCTCAGTTTTCGCAATGAGTATTACCCCTTATGTCAATGCTTCGATCATTTTGCAGCTTCTGGCCGTGGTGATCCCATCGCTGGAGAAACTGAGCAAGGATCCCGATGGACGCAAAAAAATCGCTTCCTACACCCGTTACTTCACAGTCATTCTGGCGTTCGTCCAGGCCATCGGTATTTCCGTCGGCTTGCAGAATGCTTTACTGACTCCCGGCTGGATCTCCATCCTGCTGATTGCCTTGTCCCTGACGGCGGGCACCGCCTTCCTGATGTGGCTGGGTGAGCTGATCAATGACAAGGGCATCGGCAATGGTATTTCGATCCTGATCTTCGCCGGCATCGTCTCCCGGCTTCCCAGCGGACTCTACACGATCTACGCCAGTCTCAAGGCCGGCACCACCAACATTCTTGTGGTGCTGCTGATTGCTGTCATGGCCGTGATCATGGTGGCCGCCGTGGTGATGCTGAACGAAGGCCAGCGCCGGGTTCCCGTACAATACGCCAAGCGTGTGGTTGGACGGAAGGTCTATGGCGGCCAAAGCACCCATATACCTTTGAAGGTCAACCAGGCCGGCGTCATCCCCATCATTTTTGCTATGACGCTGCTGATGTTCCCGGGAACAATTGCGTCCTGGTTCCCCAACAGCTCCGTCGCGGTCGCCGTGTCCAACATCTTTGATTTCAACAATGTCTGGTATCAAATGGTGTATGCGCTGCTGATCATATTCTTCACCTTCTTCTATTCTGCGATCACCCTCAACGTGATCGACATTGCCGATAATATGAAAAAGTACGGCGGATTCATTCCCGGACTTCGTCCCGGACGGCCGACCTCAGACTATCTGGCAAAGATCTCTTCAAGGATCACCTTGGCCGGGGCAATTTTCCTGGCGTGCATCGCGGTTGTCCCGACCCTGCTGATGAAGCTGACCAGTCTGTCCCTGTATTTGGGCAGCACCAGTCTTCTGATCGTTGTCGGTGTGGCGCTGGATACCATGAAACAAATGGAATCCCAGCTCATGATGCGCAATTATCAGGGCTTCCTTAAAAAGTAGAAAGGTGGCATTTCAATGAAGACCTTGCTTATGGGACCCCCGGGTGCCGGTAAAGGCACTCAGGCGGTTATCTTGGCCGAAAAGCTGGGGATTCCTCACATTTCCACGGGGGATATGTTCCGGAAAGCCGTGAAGGAGCAGACACCCCTTGGAGTCGAAGCCAAGCGATATATGGACAGCGGGCAGCTGGTACCGGATGAAGTCACCATCGGGATCGTCCGGGAACGGCTTGCCGAAGCCGATTGTGTCAACGGATTTTTGCTGGATGGCTTTCCCCGGACGGTCTTCCAGGCTGAAGCGTTGGATGACATTTTGACAAAGCTGGGCACACAACTGGATGTAGCTCTGAATATCGACGTGGATTCCGAAGCGCTGATCGGCCGTATCACCGGCCGTCGGATGTGCCGGAATTGCGGGAAACCTTACCATGTGACCTTCAGCCCTTCGAAAGTCGAAGGCCGGTGCGATGTCTGCGGCGGCGAACTCTATCAGAGAGACGACGACAAGGAAGAAACGGTCCGCAAACGGCTGGAAGTCTACAACACGCAGACCCTGCCCCTGCTTGATTACTATCAGGCAAAAGGCCTGGTGATCAACGTGAACGGCAATCAGCCGATGGAAAAGGTGACTGAAGATATTCTGGCCGCACTCAAGAAATAAGGGATAAACGCCGCGCAGGCGGGCTGCCGGACAGGACGCGCAAGCAACCTGGGCTGCCCGGGCAGGGATCCTCTGCAAGCCTTGCCGGTTCACCTCGGATGACGCTCTAACCGCTACTGGAGACGTCATCTGGCGGCTGGCTGATCCGGAAAAAACCGGACGGGGTGGAATGGCCAAGGCAAAGCAGGCGGGATGCCGAGACCCGTTTAAGATAGGTTAGATTTGGTAGATGATCATAATAGATACTGACAACCTGGTGACGGTATGCAAATCATTCGCTGCCGAAGCGCTCGGTGAGGGTTATGTTAAGGAGGTACACGCTCCATGTCCAAACAGGATGTGATCGAAGTAGAAGGAACAGTCATTGAGCCGTTGCCCAATGCCATGTTCAAAGTCGAATTAGCCAATGGCCACAAGGTACTGGCTCACGTTTCTGGGAAGATACGGATGAATTTTATCCGTATTTTGCCGGGAGACCGCGTCACAGTGGAGTTATCCCCCTATGACCTGAGCCGGGGACGTATTACATACCGTTTTAAGTAGACTGGCGTCAGAGGAGGTTATTCACATGAAAGTCAGACCGTCCGTCAAATGCATTTGTGAAAAATGCAAGATTATCAAACGTAAAGGCTGCGTGCGGGTGATTTGCGAAAATCCCAAGCATAAACAGCGTCAAGGTTAGTTTGAAACTAAGAAATAGGAGGTATACCCATGGCTAGAATTGCAGGCGTCGACTTGCCCCGTGACAAACGGGTGGTAATCGGGTTGACTTACATTTTCGGCATCGGAAGAACGACTGCTCAGAACATTTTGGCCGCGACTGGCGTAAGTCCGGAAACCCGGGTCAGAGACCTGACGGAAGACGAAGTCGCCAAGCTCCGCGAAGCCATCGGCAAAGATGTCAAGGTTGAGGGCGACCTTCGCCGTGAGATTTCCTTGAACATCAAACGGCTGATGGAAATCGGCTGCTATCGCGGCCTGCGGCACAGAAAAGGTCTCCCTGTCCGCGGACAGAGAACCAAGACCAATGCCCGTACCCGTAAAGGTCCTGCTCGTACGATTGCAGGCAAGAAGAAGTAAAGGGGGAAAACAGATCAATGGCCAAAAGAAACGTCGCCGTGCGGGTTAAGCGCCGGGAACGGAAAAACATAGACCGTGGCGTGGCACATATCCAGTCCACGTTTAACAACACGATCATTACCATCACAGATACCACCGGGAATGCGATTTCCTGGGCCAGCTCCGGTGGCATGGGCTTCAAGGGATCCAGAAAAAGCACGCCTTACGCTGCCCAGATGGCTGCTGAAAAAGCTGCCAAAGCCGCCATGGAACATGGCATGCGCGAAGTGGAATGCTTTGTCAAGGGACCGGGCGGCGGTCGTGAAGCTGCAATCCGTTCTCTGCAGGCAACCGGTTTGGAAGTCAGCGTCATTCGAGACGTCACCCCCATTCCCCACAATGGCTGCCGGCCGCCCAAGCGCAGAAGAGTCTAAGGAGGAGAATAGATATGGCAAGATATACAGGACCCGTCTGCCGGCTCTGCCGTCGTGAAGGGGTTAAGCTGTTCCTGAAAGGTGACCGCTGCTACACGCAGAAATGCGCCATCGAAAAAGGCAGAGCCACCCCCGGACAGCATGGGCAAAGCCGTAAAAAGGTGACTGAATACGGCATGCAGCTCCGTGAAAAACAAAAAACCCGCCGGATTTACGGCATGATGGAGAAACAGTTCAAACTGACCTTCAACAAGGCCGAACGCCAAAAAGGGGTCGTTGGCGAGAACTTCCTCGTGATGCTGGAACGCCGTATGGACAACGTGGTATTCCGTCTTGGATTTGCCAACTCCCGTTCCGAAGCCAGACAGTTGGTTCGCCACAACCATTTTAATTTGAATGGGCATAAAGCGAATATTCCTTCCATTCTGGTCAAGCCGGGTGATGTCATCGGTGTCAAGGATAAAAGCAAGGACTCTCCCAAATTCAAAGCACTGAAAGAACTGGCTGCAACGAAAACGGTGCCCGCATGGCTGGAAGCCGATGCTGAAGCCATGACCGGCCGCGTGGTCACCATGCCGACCCGTGACAGCATCGATCTCCCGGTTCAGGAGCATCTGATTGTTGAATTGTATTCCAGATAAACTCAGAGGAGGTAACCGATGATAGAAATTGAAAAGCCCAGGATCGAGTGCGTAGAGATGAACCCGGATAAAACCTACGCCCGATTTGTGGTTGAGCCATTGGAAAAAGGCTACGGCATTACCCTGGGGAATTCTCTGCGGCGGATTCTATTATCTTCCTTGCCGGGAGCAGCGGTTACATCTGTAAAGGTTGACGGAGTACTCCATGAGTTCTCCACGATTCCCGGTGTGGTTGAAGATGTGACGGACATCATCCTGAATCTCAAGGCCTTGTCCATGAAGATCTATGATGATGAGCCCCATACTTTGCGGTTGGATGTCAACGGCCCCGGCAGGATCACGGCCGGCGACATCATGCCCAACAGCCAGGTGGAAATCCTGAATCCGGATCTGCTGATCGCAACGCTGGAAAGCGACGCCCATCTGGTCATGGAAATGAGCGTTGAACGCGGGCGTGGCTACCGTTCTGGTGAGAAAAACAAAAAAGATGATCATGTGATCGGCGTGATTCCCGTCGACTCGATCTTTTCCCCGGTCACCAAAGTCAACTACACGGTCACCGCGGCCTGGGATGCCCAAGGCACCAATTATGACCGGCTGACGCTGGAGGTTTGGACGGATGGATCGATCTCTCCGGACGAAGCCGTCAGTCTTTCCGCAAAAATCCTTCATGACTACCTGAAGATCTTCGTCGGACTCACTGAAAAAGTGGGCGATGTTGAAATCATGGTCATCAAGGAAGAAGAAGAAAAGGATAAGATCCTGGACATGAGCATCGAAGAACTGGATCTGTCGGTCCGCTCATACAATTGCCTGAAACGTGCCAGTATCAATACCGTGGGCGAACTGGTGATGAAGACGGAAGACGATATGATGAAGGTTCGAAACCTGGGCAAAAAATCCCTGGAAGAAGTAGATGAAAAGCTTAGCTCCCTGGGATTATCTCTCAGGAAGTTCGACGAATAGGGGGTAAAACTGTGGTACAGAGAAAATTAAACCGAAACAGCGGGCAGCGCAGAGCGCTGCTGAGACATCTCACGACGGCTCTGATCCGCTGCGGACGAATTGAAACCACGGAGCAAAAGGCGAAAGAACTTCGCTGCATTGCGGAAAAAATGATTACCTTGGGCAAGCAGGGAGATCTGGCAGCCCGCCGTTTAGCGCTGTCCTACATGATGGACGAAACGGTGGTCAAGGATCTGTTTGACAAAATCGCGCCCAAATACGCTGACCGGAACGGCGGTTACACGCGCATCATCAAAATCGGTCCCCGCAAGGGCGACGCTGCGATGATGGTGTACATCGAGCTGACCTAACCGATTCGAAAGGCGCAGGTATCAAAACTGAGCTACAATGAAGCAGGGAAATCCAAGGCCAGACACGACATGTGCTGGCTGTGGATTTCCCTGTTTTTTTGGGCCGCCCAGAAAAAATCAGCCCAGGATGTTGGGCTGATTTTTCTGAAGCCAACCGGCTAAGGTATGGATTTCTTCGGCAGTGTAAGGGGGCACGTTGACTTTTTCCTGGTCCCACGGGTGATAAGTCTCTGGCGGACGGTATCGATTCAAGACGTAGCGGGGAAGCACAGGAAGCTCCTGCGCCATCTGCAGCAGATCCTGCCGGGTTAGCTGGGGGATCACGGTGGTCCGGACTTCAAACGCGACGCCGGAATCTCGGAGCCGTTCGATCGTGTCCAAAACGGCCGCCGGATCGGCCTTCATGCCGCAGATTTCCCGATAGCGTGAAGCTGGCGCCTTGTAATCCACGGCGACATAATCGCACAAGCCTGAATCCAGCACTTGCTGCAGGATCATCGGGGTGGAACCGTTGGTGTCCAGTTTGAGCCGATAGCCATAAGTTTTAAGGTGCTGCAGAAACGGCACCAGGTCCGGCTGCAAGGTGGGTTCGCCGCCGGTAACCACAACGCCGTCCAGAACCCCTTGCCTTTTCTGCAAAAAGGCATCGATGGTGCCCAGGTCTAAAAGGGCGGGCGCGTTTTCTAATAAATCACGGTTATGGCAGTAAAAACAGTCATAATTGCAGCCCGGAACGAAGAGCACACAGGCCACAAGGCCAGGGTAATCCACCAGGGAGCTTTTGACCAGGCCGGCGATTTTCATACCAACACTTCTTCCTTGATCACATATTTCTTGCGGTGGGCATATTCTTCTTTTTTGCCCTTGTTGAAATTCTGCACCGGGCGCAGATAACCGACGACCCGGCTCCAGACCTCCGCATTTTTTCCGCAGTGGGGACAGGTGTAATGCTCACCGGCAATGTAGCCGTGGTCATTGCAGACGGAGAAGGAGGGGGTCAGGGAGAGGTATGGAAGTTTATATTGGTTGAAGGCCTTCTGGAGCAAACGCTTGGCGGCCTGCCGATCCTTGATTTCTTCCCCTAAATAGAGATGAAGAACGGTTCCGCCGGTATAGAGAGACTGCAGTTCGTCCTGCAGGTCCAGGGTCTCGAAAATATCATCGGTATATCCCACGGGGAGCTGGGAAGAATTTGTATAGTAGGGAATGCTCTCACCGGCGGTGATGATGGCAGGGTAACGTTCCTTGTCCAATTTTGCCAGCCGGTAGCTGGTGCCCTCCGCAGGGGTTGCTTCCAGGTTGTAATAATGCCCGGTTTCATCCTGGATTTCCATGATGGCATCCCGCATGTAATTCAGCGTCCGGATCGCAAAAGCCTGGCCTTCGGCGGTGGTCAGGTCCTGATCCCGGCCCAGCAGGTTTTGGCAAGCCTCGCTCATCCCGATCAGGCCGATGGTGTTGAAGTGGTTATACCAGAATGAGCCGGTTTTCTGCTGCACATCTCTCAGATAATTGGCGGAATAGGGATAGAGCCCTTTGGCTGTTTGTTTTTCGATGACTTTTCGTTTGGTCTCCAGGCTGTTCTTGGCCAGTTGGATCTGCTGCCAGAGCCGGGTCCGGAATTCGGACTCGGACTTGGAGACATGCGCCAGACGCGGCAGATTGACGGTGACCACACCGATGGATCCGGTCAGCGGATTGGAGCCGAAGAGACCGCCGCCCCGCTTGCGCAGCTCGGAGGTGTTGAGACGCAGCCGGCAGCACATGGACAGGGCGTCCTCGGGGGAAAGGTCAGAGTTTACATAGTTGGAGAAATAGGGGATCCCGTATTTGCAGGTGATCTCCATGAATTTATCGGCAACAGGGCTGTTCCAGTCAAAATCTTTGGTGATGTTGATGGTGGGAATCGGGAAGGTAAAGACCCGGCCTTTGGAATCCCCTTCCATCATGACATCACAGAAGGCCTGGTTCAGGAGATCCATTTCCGCTTGGAATTCGCCGTAGGTTTCCGGCATCAATTTACCGCCGACGATGACGGCTTGGTCCCTAAGGGTTGAAGGCGGAACCAGATCAAAGGTCAGGTTGGAGAAGGGGCACTGGAAACCGACCCGGGTGGGTACATTGAGGTTGAAAATAAATTCCTGGAGCGCCTGTCGCACCGCGTGATAATCCATACGATCGTAGCGGATGAAAGGAGCGCAATACGTGTCAAAGGAGGACCATGCCTGGGCGCCGGCGCTTTCGCCCTGGGTCGTGAAGGTGGAATTGACGATCTGACCTAAAAAGGACCGCAAATGCTTCGCCGGCTTGGACTCCACCTTGCCGGGCACGCCGCCGAAGCCGTTCATCAGCACCTGTCGCAGATCCCAGCCGGCACAGTAGGGGCCAAAGAATCCCAGGTCATGGATGTGGAGGTCTCCGGAAAGATGGGCATTCCGGATATCCTCGGAATAGATTTCGTGAAGCCAGTAGTTTTTGGTGAAGGCCTCGCGGACATAGTTGTTCAGACCGTTGATGGATTTCTGGGTATTGGCGTTTTCGTTGATCATCCAGTCCTGGTCATCCAGGTATTCGGTGAACATATGGATGGTCGCGCCCACCAGAGCATTGTATTCTCTGGCCGAACGGCGTTTTTCGCGATAAAGGATGAAGGCTTTGGCCGTTTTGGCATGGCCGGCTTCGATCAGGACCTTTTCAACGATGTCCTGAATGCCTTCCACATCTGCCACGCCCTCGGGATAAAGCTGGTCTGCGAGGCGAACGACCTCGTCGCCGAGCTTTTCGGAAGTGGTAAAGTCGTCGCCGCCAACGGCGGTCGCTGCCTTGAAAATCGCCAGAACGATCTTTTCCTTCTTGAAGGGAACCGGAGTACGGTCACGTTTGATGATTTGTTTGAGCATGGATCGCAAGCCTCCTGTCATTGTCCGAGAATCGCAAAACAGCCACAATATGTAGTGCTCGGAACTTATAGATATACTATATATGCAAAACGACGGGATGTAAAGGGCTTTGATTGCACAGAAAAATAAACATGATAATGGACTAAAACCCTTTGCGATGGCACAAAATATGAATAGGAATGACATCTGCGGACGAACATGATAAAATAATACGGTTAGAACAAGGAAAACTGTCATGGGAAGCCTGCCCTGACAGGGCGGGCGAGAGACAGGAGGCATCATCGTTGATTGAAGTACGCAAGCTGGTGCATCGGTACCAGACCGGGGATGAAACCCCGCAGGAGGCGCTGAAAGGGGTCAGCCTGACCATAGAGGACGGAGAATTTCTGGCGATCCTGGGGCATAATGGCTCCGGGAAATCCACCTTGGCCAAACACCTGAATGGGTTGCTGCTCCCCACGGAGGGGGAAGTGCTGGTGGATGGCATGGATACCCGGAATCCGGAGGTTTTCTGGCAGATCCGACAGCATGTGGGCATGGTATTCCAAAATCCCGACAATCAATTGGTCGCCACCTCCGTGGAGGAGGATACGGCCTTCGGACCCGAAAACCTGGGTGTCGAGCCCCGGGAGATCCTGCAGAGGGTGGATGAGGCCTTAAGAAGCGTTGGCATGGAGGCGTATAGAGATCGTGCTGTCCATCTGCTCTCCGGAGGACAAAAACAAAGGGTTGCTATCGCGGGGGTCATGGCCATGCATCCCAAGGTGCTGGTGCTGGACGAACCCACGGCCATGCTGGATCCCAGAGGCCGGAGGGAGGTCATGGATGCCGTCCGCAAGCTGAACCGGGAGGAGGGCATCACCGTGGTCCATATCACCCATATCATGGAAGAGGCGGTGACCGCGGACCGTGTGGTTGTCATGGAGGAAGGCCAATTGGTCATGGAGGGCACACCCCAGTCCATTTTTAAAAAAGCAGACCAGCTGCGCGCTCTGAGGCTGGATGTCCCGGCCATGGTGGATCTGGCCCAGCAGCTTCGCAGCGACGGCCTTCCACTGCCGGAAAGCATCCTGACCGTGGAAGAAATGGCGGTGGCCTTATGCCGATAGTCCTGGACAACGTATCCTATATTTATCAGCCGGGCACACCCTATGAAGCCGCCGCGGTCAAAGATGTTTCGCTGAAGATCCGCAGCGGGGAATTTGTGGGGCTGATCGGTCACACCGGCTCCGGCAAATCCACCTTGATCCAGCATTTCAACGGCTTGCTGATGCCCACCTCCGGCGCAGTGACGGTGGATGACATCGAGCTTCAGCCGAAAAGCAAGGCGCTGAAAACCGTCCGGCAAAAAGTCGGTCTGGTCTTTCAATATCCGGAGCATCAGCTTTTTGAGGAAACCGTGGCCCTGGACATCGGCTACGGACCCAGAGCCATGGGCCTTTCTGAAGAGGAAATCGATAAAAAAGTCCGCTGGGCGATGAAAATGGTGGACCTGGATCATAAACGTTTCAAAGACCTTTCCCCCTTCGGACTCTCCGGCGGGGAAAAGCGCCGTGTCGCCATTGCAGGCGTCCTGGCCATGCAGCCCAAATACCTGATCCTGGACGAGCCAACCGCAGGGCTGGATCCCAAGGCAAGGGACGAGATCCTTCTCCAGATCAAACGGCTCAATGAAAAAGGGCTGGCGGTGGTTCTGGTCAGCCATAGCATGGATGATGTGGCTCGGCTGGTGGACCGCCTGATCGTTATCAACCAGGGCAGCATCGTTTTCGATGATTCGGTCCGGCTGGTTTTTGGCAAAGCCAGGGAGCTTCAGGAGCTCGGCCTGGATATTCCCAGCGTCATGAAGCTGATGATGCGGCTGAAGGAGCGGGGCTTGCCGGTCCGGGCCGATGTTCTGACCGTAGAAGAAGCAAAAGAAGAAATTGAACGGGTGCTGGCCAATGCTTAAAGACATAACCATCGGACAATTCTATCCGGGTGCGTCCCTGCTCCACCGGCTGGATCCCAGGGCCAAGATCCTGGGCCTGATCCTCTATATGGTCAGCGTCTTCATCATCCAGGAAATCTGGGACTATGCCTATGTCCTGGTCCTTTCCGGACTGATCATTGCCTGTTCCGGCGTGCCGCTGAAGGTCTTGCTCAAAGGGGTGAAGCCCTTGTGGGTCATCCTGGTGTTTACCATGGGACTGCATTTTTTCATGACGCCGGAAGGCAATATCCTCTGGCAATGGAAAATTTTCAAGATTACGGATGCCGGCGTCATCAAGGGCTTTTTTATGGCCTTCCGGCTGGTGCTGCTGATCAATATCACAGCCCTGCTGACCCTGACCACCACGCCGATCATCCTGACCGACGGGCTGGAGCGCCTGATGAAGGTTTGTTTCATCCCTATGGCCCACGAATTGGCCATGATGATGACGATCGCGCTGCGCTTCATTCCGACGCTGATCGAAGAAACTGAAAAAATCATGAAGGCGCAGATTGCCCGGGGTGCTGATTTTGAGACCGGCAATCTGATGACCCGCGCGAAGAACCTGATCCCCCTGCTGATCCCACTTTTTCTCAGCGCCTTCCGCAGAGCTGACGAGCTGGCGATGGCCATGGAGGCTCGCTGTTATCGCGGCGGGGAAGGCAGAACCAGAATGCGGCAGCTGAAGATGCAAGGCCGGGATGCCGCCGCCATCCTGACAATGACGGCGTTCATGCTATTCTGCCTTGCCGACCGGTTCTGGATCCGCTGGATATGATCCGGCAATCCAGGCCAGCCGAGGAGAAACGATGGAAATGATGCATCAATCCGCCGAAAAAAATATTTGTCTCACGATCGCCTATGACGGGACGGACTTTTTCGGGTTCCAATCCCAAAGAGGGAGCGGTCTGCCGACGATCCAGGAAACCCTGGAGAATGCCCTGGAGAAGCTGACTGGGGCGCCGGTGCAGATCTGTGGCTCCGGACGAACCGATGCCGGCGTCCATGCCTGGGGGCAAGTAGTCAATTTTCACACAGCCAGCACGATCCCGCCGGATCGTTACCCCATGGCGTTGCTGCCTTATCTTCCGGACAGCATTGCCATCCGGGAGGGCAAGGCGGTGCCTCCGGGATTTCATGCCCGCTTTGGCGCAAAAAACAAGACCTATCATTATCAATTCTATTGCGGGCGCGTGATGAGCCCTTTTTACCGGCGCTTTGCCTGCCATGTCCCTTACGCCATCGACGTGGAGGCCATGAACCAGGCCGCTTCCTATTTAACAGGCAGCCATGATTTCCGGAGCTTTTGCGCCGCAGCGACGCCCAAAGAGAACTTTGTCCGGGAAATCTATGAATGCGTTGTTGAAGCCGACCATCCCGAGGAGCCCTGTCTGGTGACCCTGAAGATCCAGGGAAACGGATTTCTATGGAATATGGTCCGGATCATCGCCGGAACGTTGCTGGAAGTCGGCATCGGGAAACGGCGGCCGCAGGATATGCCGGCTCTGCTCGGACTCGGAGACCGGCGGAAAACCGGAAAAACCCTGGGGCCTCAGGGCCTGTTTCTCTATGAAGTGACCTATCTTGAATAAAAAACGCCGGTGCCTTTGGGGCCCGGCGTTTTTTCATTTAGAGCTCTTTGGCAGAGCCTGTTTTCCAGATAAGGTTCCGGTCAGCTGTTTTTTGACCTCCGCTGGACTTGCAGCGAAGGGGTCAGATTCAGATCGGCGGCGGTGTTCTGATCGATGGGGATCGGCAAAGGAAGGGCATCCGGAGCAGGAAGCGGTTCCGGCAAAGTACTGTCCCGGGCGATGGACGCCCCTTGATGCCATGCTGTGGACAGGGCTTCCTCGGTGAGACCGGCCACCGCTTTTTGATTTGCCCGCTGCAGGGCGGCCTCTTCCCCGGTCAGCACACGATAGGCGATGGTCTTAAACCGGCCGACCTGAAGGGCTGCTTTGGTGGCCGGATCGGTGGGGTTCGCGACCGGCAGAAACACATCGACGACGTTTCCGTAGACCGCGCTTCCCCGATCCTGTACGGTGAATATACCATCCGACTTCACATAAGTGAGCCCCGGGATATAGTATTGGGTTTCGAAAGGAACGGAGGCATCGGCGGCGATGGTGCCTTCGGTCGCATAGACACCGGAAGCCGTCAAGCTGCCGTTTCGGCGGGAAGGAACATAAAAGGTTATGACCACCTCAAAGGGTTCCGAGAGGACGGGCGCTTGAGCCTGAGCTTTGATGGCCGCTTCGATTTCGTGCGCTTCAGCGAAGAGGTCCTGTTGCGCAGCGTCCATACTGACGGCAGTTGCTGCCGCGGTTGCCAAAGAGTCCTGCATGCCGGTGACCGGTGAAAAGGTCAGCAGGGCAGCGAGGATGAGGTTTTTCATGAATTCAACTCCTTAAATCAATCATCAGGGTGTACCTGAAATGGAATAGTTCTTGCTATAATCCGGGCACGCCTTCCGGTGCGTAGAAGCCGGCATCTGAATAGTGATGGCTGCTTTCAATATGGAAGCGTGCGTAGGGGGTGTCCTGGCTGGGGGCATGGATCGCAATTTCCTCAAAGATCACACTGCCGGCCTGATGGTAAGTGCCTTTCTCAATGTAGATCGTCCGGAAGGACTGGAACGTCATGCCGCGAATCAGGGTTTGGGCATCCTCGCCGGCGGCTGTGTCGTCCAGCAAAGGCAGAAAAGCTTGCAGATTCTGCTGAAATACAGCCGGGGAATCATACTGCTTGATCACATAGCAGGGTTTCCCCTCATAGATTGCGTCATCTCCGAAGAGACAGACCGGACGGGCTTCGGATAGGGCCGCTGGATCTTCAGGCGACTTGGCGGCGATTTCATCCCGATGCGCCATGAGACCGTTGACGCCTGAGGCGGATGCAAGCCATGAAGACTCGCCGGTTTTTGAGAAAATATGCTTATCGGTCACTATAAATTGATGCCGGGTTGCCAGCCCGGTCTGATTGTCTCTGGTTTGCTGATCCAAATACACCGCGTAGGGGTGCTGACGGATCCATTCCTGAGCGTCGATGGTGAGATCGGATAGAATGGCGCCGTCCGATTGAAAAATTCTGGAATGACTGCGGGAGGTGACTTTACAGGCGGTCCGGCTGGCGGCTGCCGCTGAAGCCTTGGACAGAAGCGCTTTTGCCGACATTCCGTCCCGGGAATCCTCCGAGGTCAGGGAAATGACACGGGTTTCCGCGTTCCACTGGACCGCGATCCCCAGTTTCTCACAGAGACAGCGCAGCGGAACGTAGGTTAAACCATCCTTGATGTAAGGGGATGCCGGCATGGTTTGGCTGCCGTCCGTTGAAACAAGGTAAAGGGAGCCCGGTGTCAGGTTCAAGGTCATATTCCCTTTGGTAAGGGAAACCGTGTTTGAGGGGAGTTGGGCATAGGCAGCGCCTGTGACCTGGGAAAAATGCTGGACCGGGACCATGCTGCAGCCGTTTTGCAGCTCGGCCGGAACAGCCATGAGACTGCTGTCATTGATCACAAAGCGCAGACCGCTGGTTCCGGTGAGCCCCGGCATAGCTGCAGGCATGGCGCTGAGCAGCAAAAGAACCAGGACCGAGGCCAGGATGAACCTGACCGGATCGTTTTTGCAGATAGACATAAACACGCTCCTTCTCGATAAGCAAAAAAATTATAGCATAAGATGCCGGACTTGGCAAAATAAATGGAATAATATAGAAATAAAAGGAAATATTGACAATTCCTTACGTTGGGGCTATGATTAGCCGAGGAGGTGGTAAAATATGTCAGAAAGAGTGGCGATATTTATTGATGGGGCGTATCTGGATAAAGTATTGCAGGAAGAATTCAGCTCCCCAAGGATCGATTATGAAAAATTTGCCCATTGGATGACCTTGGGGGTTCCCTTATTCAGGTCCTATTATTACCATTGCCTTCCATACCAGAGCAACCCGCCGACGGAAGAGCAGCGTGGCCGGTATGTGAAGAAGCAGGCGTTTTTCAACCGGATCGCCAATCTGCCGCAGTTTGATGTGCGGCTGGGCAAACTGGAATTCAGGGGTTATAAAGAAGGCAGTGAACCTGTGTTCATCCAGAAGAGGGTCGATATCCTTCTCGGCATCGATCTGGTCCTGATGGCCGCCAAGCAGCGCATTACCCATGCCACGCTTTTTACCGGCGACAGTGACTTTCTTCCTGCAATCACCATGGCAAAAAATGAAGGCGTGATCATGACCCTGGGACATGGGGTTCTGAACCCGCCCCATGAGGAGCTGTGGAAGGTCATGGACCGGAGATTGATCCTGACCCGCAGCTTGGTCCAATCCATGATCCGGCCTTAGGGCCTGTCCAGACCCGGTTCTTTCCTTTATATAAGTATACAGGCCTGTATACACTGAATGGTTGACACAGTGCATAAAAAAAGTTTATGATAAGTTAATATCAATGGCTGAAGATGAACTGAAACCGCAAGCTTTCAGAAGATCAACATGACTTAGGAGGGAAGACCATGGGCAGTGAAATCATCAAGCAAGGCCCGTCCAGAGCACCTCACCGTGCCCTGCTCTCGGCCCTGGGAATCACAAAAGCGGAAATGAAACGGCCGTTTATCGGTGTTGTCAACTCAAAAAACGATTATATACCGGGGCACCAGCATCTTGGTGAAATCGGTGAAGCGGTCAAAGCCGGGATCCGCAACGCCGGCGGTGTGCCTTTTGAATTCCATACCATCGGCGTATGCGATGGCATCGCCATGAACCACAGCGGCATGAAGTATTCCCTGGCCAGCCGCGAGCTGATCGCGGATTCCATTGAGGTCATGATCCAGGCGCAGCCGATGGATGCGCTGGTGATGGTCACCAACTGCGATAAAATTGTTCCCGGCATGCTGATGGCGGCTTGCCGGCTGAATATCCCCACCATTATGGTCAGCGGCGGACCGATGGCGCCCGGCGTCCTTTCGGACGGACGCAGGGTCGGTCTCAGCGAGGTTTTTGAAGCGGTCGGAAAGCATAGCGCAGGCCATCTGACCGAGGAAGAGCTTCTGGATTTTGAAGAAAATGCCTGTCCTGGCTGCGGTTCCTGTTCCGGGATGTACACAGCCAATTCCATGAACTGCCTGACGGAAGCGCTGGGTCTCGGTTTGCCTGGCAACGGCACGATCCCGGCCAACGGCGCCGCCCGCAGACGCCTGGCCAAAATGGCCGGTGAACGGATCATGGAGCTTTTAGCCGAGAACCGGAGACCCCGGGATATCCTGACCCTTGCTTCCTTCCGCAATGCCCTTCGCACCGAGATGGCGCTGGGCTGCTCGACCAATACGGTCCTGCATCTTCCCGCCATCGCCCATGAAGCGGGCATTGAGTTAAAATTGGATATGATCGACGAAATCAGCCACACGACGCCGCAGCTGTGCATCCTGAATCCCGCCAGCTCCGTCTTCATTGAAGATGTGGGCCGGCAGGGCGGGATCATGGCGGTAATGAAGGAACTGTCCAAAGCCGGTCTGATCGACGGCTCTGTCCGGTCTGTGGGGGCCGGATGCCTGGCAGAGATCCTCGACGGCTTCCAGGGTGCCGACGGCCAGGTCATCCACCCGATCGATGCGCCTTACCGCAAAGAAGGCGGCATCGCGATCCTCAAAGGCAATCTGGCTCCCGATGGCGCGGTGGTCAAGCAGGGCGCCGTGGCTCCGGAAATGATGCACTATGAAGGGACCGCCCGGGTTTTCAACAGCGAGCAGGAAGCCACCGCCGCCATCATGGCTGAAAAAATCAAAGCCGGCGATGTGGTGGTGATCCGGTATGAGGGACCCAAGGGAGGCCCAGGGATGCAGGAAATGCTGACGCCGACGGCTGCCTTGGTGGGGCAGGGTCTGGGAAGCTCAGTCGGTCTGATCACGGACGGCCGCTTCTCCGGGGCCACCCGGGGCGCCGCCATCGGCCACGTTTCCCCTGAAGCCGCTGCCGGAGGCCTGATCGGACTCATCGAGGAAGGGGACCGGATCCTGATCGATATTCCGGAGCGCAAACTGGAACTGCTTGTATCCGAGGAAGTGATCCAGCAACGACGGAAAGCATGGAAGGGCGCACCCGACCGGGGTTTCGGTGGATATCTGGCCCGTTATGCGTCCATGGTAACCTCCGCCAACCTGGGAGCGGTCCTGCGAAAACCCTGAACACGGGGCTGAAATAAGTCTCAATTGAGGTAATTACATGAAAAATGGTGCAGAATACATTATCGAATTTTTGGAAAAAAAGGGTGTTGAGGTTGTCTTCGGCTATCCGGGCGGCCAGATCCTGAATTTTTATCATTATCTGGGGCGATCTAATCTGAAGCATATTCTGGTCCGCCACGAGCAGGCGGCCGCCCATGCGGCTTGCGGCTATGCCCGCGTGACCGGCCGACCCGGTGTATGCATCGCCACATCCGGCCCCGGCGCCACCAATCTGGTGACGGGAATCGCCGATGCCTACCTGGATTCTATTCCGCTGATTGCCATTACCGGGCAGGTCAAGCTTCAAGATATCGGCAAAGACTCCTTTCAGGAGGCGGATATTACCGGGATCACAACGCCGATCACGAAGCACAGCTATCTGATCCAGGATCTGAAGCAGCTGCCGGGCGTTCTGGACGAAGCCTGGCAGGTTGCCACCAAAGGCCGTCCCGGCCCCGTGCTGATCGACGTGCCGAAAGATCTGTTTCTGGAACAGGAGGATATGGCTGCGATCCATAGCCATCTGATCACCCGGAAGGTGGCCCGGGAAGACAACACTGAAAAAATGATGCCGCAAATCGTTGAGCGCCTCAGCCATGCCAAGAGGCCCTTGATCCTGGCTGGCGGCGGCGTGATTTCCGCCGGCGCCTGGGACGCACTGGCCGAGCTGGTGCAACGTACCGGCATTCCGGTGGTTACCACCCTGATGGGCAAGGGCGCTTATCCCGAGGATCAGCCGCTGGCCTTGGGAATGGTCGGCATGCATGGGCTGGCCGCCGCCAATCTGGCCCTGAGCCATTGTGATGTGTTGCTTTGCCTGGGCACCCGTTTCAGCGATCGGGTCACCGGGAACCGGCGGAATTTCCTGGACAAGGCGTGTATCATCCATGTGGACACCGATGCCGCCGAACTGCAGAAAAATGTGATCACTGACTTTCCGGTCCACCGTGACCTCAATGACTTTTTCAAGGCGTTGCTGGAGGATCCGAAGCTGGTCCGAAGTGAAGCGGCCGGGGAATGGTCCAGCCGCATCCAACAATGGCAGAATCAATACAAGCAACCGGAGGCGTACACCGGCGACATCCTGAAACCTCAGGCGTTGATCCGGTCGGTGGCGCGGCTGGCGGACCCCAGGTCGGTGGTGGTCACGGATGTGGGGCAGCATCAGATGTTCGTTGCCCAGCACTATCCCATCCGGCAGCCCCGTGGCTTTCTGACCTCCGGCGGTTTGGGCGCTATGGGTTTTGGGCTACCGGCAGCCATGGGCGCCGCCTTCGGCGTTCCCGGCGAACCGGTCATCCTGTTTGTGGGGGACGGCGGGTTCCAGATGACGCTGCAGGAGCTGGCGACGATCCGGGAGCACCGGCTGCCCATCAAGATATTTATTATGAACAACGGGAATCTGGGTATGATCCGGCAATGGCAGGGCCTCTTCTTTGAAGCCCACTACGTCGCTTCCGACCTTCCGGCTTTTCCGGATTTCGTCAAGCTGGCGGAAGCCTATGACGTTCCGGCGTTCCGGATCACCACGCCCGCGGAGCTGGAAGAAAAGGTCCGGCAAGTGCTGAGCACCCAGGGACCGGTTCTGGCAGACTGCTGGATCGATACCAATGAGTATGTATTTCCCATGATCCCCCCGGGAGGGAAACCCCAGGATATGATCGGGAGGTGGCAGAATGAGACACACATTCGCAGTATTAGTGGAGAATAATCCAGGTGTATTATCACGGGTCGCCGGTCTCTTTTCACGCCGCGGCTTCAACATCGAGAGCCTGGTTGTCGGGGAGACGGAGGACAAAACCACGTCCCGGATGACCATCGTGGTGGAAGGCGACGAAAAAATCCTGGAGCAGGTCAGCAAGCAGCTGAACAAACAAATCGAGGTCATCAAGGTCACAGATATCCCCGATGACGAATCCGTCAATCGGCAGCTTGCCCTGATCCGGGTGGCGGCCGATCAGAGTACCCGGCAGGAGATCCTGCAAATCACCGAAATTTTCCGCTGCCGGATCGTGGATATAGGCCGGAAATCCCTGATCGTCGAAGCCACCGGGGACGAAACGAAGATCCAGGCGATCATCGAATCCCTGAAACCCTTCGGGATCCAGGAACTGGTCCGCACCGGCAAAGTGGCCATGCTCCGCGGGGTCAAATAGCAGGAGCTCCATAACCAACGGGATGCAGCGTTCAGGGCTTTCGCAGGCCCCGAACCTTCACGAATAAAACTTATGACGCGAACGATGAAAGGATGAATGATTATGGCAAAAATGTTTTACGACCAGGATGCAGATTTAAGCTTAATGAAGGGGAAGACCGTCGCTGTGATCGGATATGGCAGCCAAGGCCATGCCCAGGCTCAAAATATGAAAGACAGCGGACTTGACGTCGTGATCGGATTGAGACCCGGCAGTGCCCGCTGGAAACAGGCCGAGGCTGATGGATTCAAAGTCTATTCCGTTGCGGAAGCCGCCAAAAAAGCTCAGGTCATCCAGATCCTTCTGCCGGATGAAAAGCATGCCGAGGTCTATAACAACGAGATCGCTCCCGGATTGGAAGCCGGCGACGCCCTGGTCTTCTCCCATGGCTTCTCGGTCCACTATCGCCAGGTCGTGCCCCCGAAGGATGTGGATGTTTACATGGTCGCCCCCAAAGGCCCCGGACACATGGTTCGCCGGCTGTATCAGGAAGGCACCGGGATCCCGGCTTTGGTGGCAGTTTACCAGGATGCCAGCGGCAAAGCCCTGCAGCTGGGCCTGGCTCACGCCAAGGGCATCGGCAGCACCCGGGCGGGCGTTCTGATGACGACCTTCCAGGAAGAAACGGAAACGGACCTTTTCGGCGAACAGGCGATCCTCTGCGGCGGCGTGACCGCCCTTTGCAAGGCTTGCTTCGAGACCTTGGTGGAAGCGGGCTATCAGCCTGAATCGGCCTATTTTGAATGCTTCCATGAATTGAAGCTGATTGTGGACCTGATGTATGAACACGGCATTTCCGGCATGCGTTATTCGATCAGCGACACGGCGGAATTCGGCGACATGATCACCGGACCCCGTCTCATCAACGATGCCGTGAAAAAGGAGATCAAAAACGTTCTGACCGATATCCAGACCGGCAAATTTGCCAAAGAATGGATTCTGGAAAACCAGGCCGGACGTCCCAGATATACCAGTCTGAAACGGCAGGGTGAAGAGCATCTCATCGAAAAAGTCGGCAAGGAACTGCGTGCCCAGATGCCCTGGATGAAAGCGAAAAAGGATCTGGCCTAATCCAAGAATAAATGAAAAAAGGAAGTGATGGACAGTGCTTAGCGGAGCAGAAATACTCGTGAAATGTCTGGAACAGGAGAACGTGGAGGTCGTCTTCTGCTATCCGGGAGGGGCTAATCTGGAATTGCTCGATGCGCTGGCCAAGTCCTCAATACGCATGGTGCTGGTTCGCCATGAGCAAGGCGCTGTTCATGAAGCCAACGGTTATGCCCGCGCCAGCGGACGGGTTGGCGTTTGTCTGGCCACTTCCGGTCCCGGAGCCACCAACATGGTGACCGGCATTGCCACCGCCAGCATGGATTCGATCCCGATCATTGCGATCACAGGCCAGGTCGCCACCGGCATGGTGGGGACCGATGCCTTTCAGGAAGTGGACATGACTGGCATCACCGATCCCATCACCAAACACAACTACCTCATTAAAGATGTGAAGCAGCTTGCCCGTTCGGTCAAGGAGGCCTTTCATATCGCCCAAAGCGGCCGTCCCGGTCCGGTGCTTCTGGATATCCCCAGAGACGTGGCCATGGCTTATTCCGATGCGGTTGAGGTTTCCAAGATCCATTTGAGGGGCTACAAGCCCAATCTGACCGGACATACGGGACAAATCAAGCAAGTGGCTCAGCTTCTGAGCGAGGCGCGGCGGCCCTTGATCATCGCCGGCGGCGGCATCTTGCTGGCCGGCTGCTGGGAGGAGCTGCAGGCGCTGGCAGAATCCCAGGAAATCCCTGTGGCCAACACCTTTATGGGACTGGGCAGTATTTCCATGGACCATCCTTTGGCTTTGGGCATGATGGGGTCCTATGGACTGGCAGCTCCCAACTATGCGGTTCAAAGCTGTGATCTGATCCTGGCCCTGGGGACCCGTTTTGTGGAACGCATGACATGCAATGTGGAGCGCTTCGCACCCCGGGCGAAAATCGTCCATATTGATGTAGATCCGGCGGAAATCGGTAAAAATATCCGTGCAGATATCCCGCTGGTGGGCGATTTGAAAATCGTGCTGAATCAGTTGCTTCAGAAATTGCAGCCGCGGCAGCATCCGGAATGGCTGGAGGAAATTAAAAATCTGAAGGCCTCGCCGCCTCCCGGCCCCAAAATTTCCAGATGCCTTACCCAGATCGAAGTGCTGGAAGCCCTGGCTGAGGTGCTGCCGGCTGAAGCCATCGTCACCACGGACGTAGGTCAGCACCAGATGTGGGCCGGACAGCGGCTGAAGCATCGCCGGCCAAGGGGATTCATCTCTTCCGGCGGACTGGGCACCATGGGCTATGGCATTCCGGCGGCGGTTGGGGCTCAAATTGCTTGTCCGAAGGACCTGGTGGTGGTGATCACCGGCGATGGCAGTTTCCAGATGGGAATGCCGGAGCTGGGAACCGCCAAAGAGCAGAAGCTGCCAATCAAGGTGCTGCTGCTGAACAACAGCTACCTGGGCATGGTGAAACAGCTTCAGGACTGCTACGTCGAAGGAGGCCGCCATACGGCAACGCCTTTCACGGACAACCCCGAATTCAAGCACATTGCCAAAGCCTACGATGCCCTTTATCTGAGAGCGGAAACCGCAGAGGAAGTGGAACCTGCCCTGGCCCGTTTTCTGAAGCATCCCGGCATGGCCATTATGGAATGCATGGTGGCTGCGGAAGAAAATGTGTACCCCATGGTTCGCGGCCCACGCGGTCTGGACGAAATGGAGTTCTGATCACCGTTCCGGTCAAGGCTCAAATCGAAAACATCAAATGAAAAGCACTCTGCGGTCCGTATTGCAGAGTGCTTTTACGTCGTGGTTGATCATGGATCGCCGCCGGCGGTCAGGAACCTTGGGCTGCCGTCGTTCCGGTCTGGGCGGCGGTATTTTCTGCGGCAACATACTCTTTCAGGTAATCGAACCGTTGAGAAAGGTTTACGGCTGGCAATTCAAGGGCTTCCTTCTGACGCAGGGTCGGATAGATTTTATTAAAGGCCATCATGTCGATAAAGCCGCCGGGCAGGGTAAGGCCTTTTTCCAGATTGTTGGAATCTCCGATGGCCAGGATCTTCAGAGGCCAGGTTATCGGCTGGTTGCTGACGGTGATTTCCAAACCGCCATCGGCCGGCCTATAATAAATATAGCTGCTGCTGATGATCCGGACGCCGCTGACCGAAACGGCTTCCGCGCCGGAAGCCCAAAGCTCGTTGACCAGCGTGATCAAATCGCTGTACTGGACCATGGAAGTCGAAAGGAAGGTCACCTCCAGCCCACGTCCGCGGACCGCCCGGCTGCCGTTGACAATTTCCAGCTTGGACAGTTCCTGCTCGATGGACTTGGCCACCAGGGTCTGGTCTTCAAAGGCATTGCGCCGGTCGGCAAGCTGGTTGGACAGGTCTGCCATCTCCAAACTCAATTTCGAACGCTTGTCGGTGAGATTCCTGATCATGGCAATCAGGTTTTCCGGACGCTGCTGGTAGAGCTCCCGTTCCGCCGTATTGGTGGATTGGTATTGTACGGAAAGCAGCATTCCCATGATGATCATGGCACAGGAAAAGGCCAAGGTTTTCCGGTGTGTTTTCATAAGACTTCCTCCCTGGAGGGGGCGGAGCCTTTCACGGCAGGGGATCCATCCCAATCGGAGGCCCGCCGGATTTTGCGATTGCGAAAAAAGTTGATGATAAAATGACGTATTTTGGATAGATTGTCAAAGAGACGGACGCCGAACACGAAGACAGCGGCATAATACAAATCGACGCCTAAACGGTCCCCCATATAAGCCAGCAGAGCGGCCAGCAGCGCATTGGCAAAAAAGCCGGATAGCATGATGGTGCTGTTGAAGGTTCTTTCCAAAAGGGAACGGACCCCGCCCATGACGGAGTCCAGCGCGGCCAAAATTGCGATCGACAAATACTTGACCATTTCAGCCGGAACCTGGATGCCGGCGTGCTGTCCGGCCAGAATACCCAGGAACAAAGCCAGGATCGGGACTAACCACCACATATTTTGACCTCCTCAGGAAAACGTAGTATATTTAAATTGCAGCTCGCCTTTGTAGGCTGGCAGGATCAAGGCCTGATCTTCCGAGACAGATACCGGAAAGCCTTCGGTGATCAAGGGGTCCAGCCGGCCGTAGGTCACCATATCGGCCAGGATCGATGGGTCGCCGATGGCATGGATCACAAAGGGCGGTGCGATACGGGTCGTATTGACAAGGATCACATTGCCGACGCAACGAAGCTCGCTGGTGGTGATCAGGCGCTGCTCGTTGATGGCGATCGCTTCCGCCCCGCCGGTTTTCAGCTCGCTGACGATGGCCAGCAGATCCTCGTAATGGATGATGTAGGCGTTGGGGTCGCCGTTGGGATCCGCCTTCTGGCCGACTACATTGTCATCCAAAGTGATCACAATGCCGGGGCCCGTGACCGGCGTCAGGCCGGCGCGCAGCTTTGCCCCATGAAGCTCTTCCTGAAGCTTCCGGAGCCATTCGGTCTGGGCCTGGTTTTCCAGACCGGCCAGCTCATCACGGGAGGTCTGGACGATCCCTTCATAAGCGGCGATTTCCTGCTCAAGGTTATTGATGGTGGATACCAAATTGTCCATCCTCTGGCTCAGGGCGTTGGTCTGAGACTGGCTGGAAGGCGCATAACGCAGGTAGAGCGCAAACAGTCCGCCGATCATAAAGCAGATCAAGGTAAGCGTGAATACGGAACGCAGGGACTGCCTCAACAAATATCCCTCCTATATCGTGGTCATTTCATTATATCACAAGGCAATCGGACCACAATATCATTGTTAAAATTAAGGTGATTATTTCACAGACTCAAAAGGAATCGGACCAAACGTTGTCGAAATTTATTCTGTTTAGTCATTTTGCGGATTCCGGATCAATGAAGGATAGAGGAGTGTGCACATGCTGGAGAGCCTCAAGGCACTGTTGACACCGGTCAACATAATCGATTTTCTCATTGTTACCTACTTCATCTACAAAGCGATGATGATGATCCGGGAAACCCGGGCGGTCCAGCTGCTGAAAGGTTTGCTGGTGTTGTTGGTGATCGCTTTCGTCAGCAACTGGTTTCAGCTGCAGACGGTCAGTTTCATTTTATCACAAATCCAGACGGCATTGATCGTGGCCTTGCCGGTGGTCTTTCAGCCCGAGCTTCGGCGCGGCTTGGAGCAATTAGGCCAAGGAGGACTGTTCTCCCGTCATGGCATCAACAAAGAGGATTTCGAAAAGATGGTGGAGGAGATCATCCGTGCCGTTAAAATCATGTCCAACGACCAAATCGGCGTGTTGCTGGTGCTGGAGCGGGAAACCGGTCTGAACGATTATATCAGCACAGGCGTCCGTATCGATGCGGAGATCACCTCCGAGCTTCTGGAAAATATCTTTTTCCCGAAGGCTGCCCTTCATGACGGGGCTACCATCATCCGGGGCAACCGGATCATTGCAGCTGGCTGCTTTCTTCCGCTATCCGAAAACCCGAACATCAGCAAAAACCTGGGAACACGCCACCGTGCAGGACTGGGCTTGTCGGAGCAATCGGATGCCTTCATCATTATTGTTTCCGAAGAAACCGGCGTGATCAGCGTGGTAGAGGAAGGCAGGATGACCCGCTACCTCAACGACGTCACGCTGCGGGAGATTCTGATGAATCGTTTCCAAAATAAAGAGGAGAGGAATTTCTCGCTTCTGAATTTCTGGAGGAGCAAACGATGAAAGATTTCCTGAGAAGCAACCTTTTCTACCGTCTGTCATCGGTGGTTCTTGCGATATTTTTTATGTTCTACGTCCATAATCTGGAGAATCCAAACTCCGAAAGGACCTTCTATTCAGTCAATGTGGCCTTCAACAACCAGCCTTCGGCGCTGATTCTGAGCAGCGAGCCGAAAACGGTGGATATCCGGGTCAAGGGGACTCGGAGCCTGGTCAACAACACCAGCTCCAGGGATATCAAGGTATGGGTGGATCTGGCAGAGGCCAAAGCAGGGAAAAGTGTTTATAAAGTCCAGTATTCTCTGCCGGAAGGTGTGGAGATCGCCTGGGTCAAGCCCAGCACCATGGAACTGTATCTGGATGAGATCGGTTCCAAAACCGTTGCGCTGAAGTATACCACAGCCAATGCGGTGGAAAGCGGTTTCGGCAATTTCGAGCCGGTGGTGGAACCCGCTTTGATCCAGATTTCAGGGCCGAAACTTCTCCTTGAAAAAATCAGCCACGCCGTGGTAAACATCGATTTGTCCGGATTAAAAACCAATTTTGAAGGAGAGCTGCCGATCCAGCTGGCGGACCAGGAGGGCAATCCGGTCCAGGACGCCATGTTATCCCTCTCCCAGGACAAAGCCAAAGTGCTGGTGGCTGTCACAGAAAACATGTCTTCAAAAAGTGTGCCGGTCCGGCCTGCGCTTTCCGGGGAAATCCAGGAAAACTGGATGGTCAGCGGCGTGGAGGTGGTTCCTACCACCGTTCGGATCACGGGCTCCTTTGATTTGATCAAGGATATCGAGTATCTGACCACCGCGCCCCTGGACCTGACCCAGCTGACGGCAAGCTTTAACGGGAAGCTGGCCTTGGTGGTCCCCGAAGGTGTGGGGGTCCTGGACGGCACTGAAGTGCAGATCAACGTAACGGTGACCGAAAACCTGGCGACCCACACGATCAACGATGTTCCGGTGGAAGTCCGCAACGCGCCGGCAGACCGGAGCTACGGCACCCTTCCTGTCAAGGTGGACGTGGCGCTTCAGGCTTACCCCTGGGTTTTTGCCAATGCTTCCGCGCCGGGAGGCTATGACATCGCCGTCAAAGCCTATGTGGATCTGGAGGGTCAGGCTGCCGGCGCCAAGGACTATACGGTCAAGGTAGAATGCCCTTCGGATTACACGGTTGTAAGCATCAGCCCTGAAGCCGTAAGGGTCCACCAATAGGTCGTATGAAGTGATTTATCCGGTATCATTCCGAGACCGTTTTTTTTCGCAGACAAAAGGAGGTATCATATTGACCCGATATTTTGGAACCGATGGCATCCGGGGGATCGCCAATCAGGAATTGACGCCGGAGCTTGTCTTTCGGCTGGGCTTGGCCACAGGGACGCTGCTGAAATCACAGGGGAAGATCCGGCACATGATTATTGGAATGGATTCCCGCCGTTCCGGGCCAATGCTGGGGGCGGCCCTGGCCGCCGGCCTATGCTCGGCTGGAATCCATGTTTATGAGGCCGGCGTGATGCCTACACCGGCCATCTCTTTTTTGGCCCGCACCATGGAGGCTTGCGGCGGCGCGGTGATCTCCGCTTCCCACAATCCCGCCCCGGACAATGGCATCAAGTTCTTCAGCCATGATGGCTGCAAGCTGGATGACGCCATGGAGGCAGCCATCGAGGACCTGATGGACCGGCCTTTGGATACCTATCAACGCCCGGTGGGCACTGAGGTGGGCTGGATACGCCGGCTGCCGGATGGAGCGGATCTCTATGTCCATCATCTCAAAGGAAAAGCGCCCTGCCCGCTGAATGGACTGGTGGTTGTTGCAGATTGCGCCAATGGTGCCGCCAGCGATCTGGGGCCCCGCATCCTGAGGGAAATGGGTGCCCAGGTCATCAGTCTCCACGATCTGCCGGATGGCTGCAATATCAACGACCAGTGCGGCTCGACTCATCTGGAAAGTTTGCAGCAGGCCGTTCTGCAATTTCAAGCCGATCTGGGCCTGGCCTTTGACGGCGACGCAGACCGCCTGCTGGCGGTGGATGCGGCTGGCCAGGTGGTGGATGGGGACCAGATCCTGGTGATCCTCGGACTGCATATGCAGGAAACCGGCAGTCTGGATGACCAGGTGGTGGTGACCGTCATGAGCAACCTGGGCCTCAAAAAAGCTTTTCAGGCAGCGGGCATTACGGTTCATGAAACGGGTGTGGGCGACCGCTTTGTCTTTGAAAAAATGGTGGAAACCAATAGCTGGCTGGGCGGTGAGCAGTCCGGCCATATCATCCTGACCCGCTGCGGCACCACCGGCGATGGGATCCTGACGGCGCTGCATCTGCTTTCGGTGGTCAAAACCACAGGCAGAAGTCTTCAGGAGCTGGCGTCCCAAATGGTCCGTTATCCCCAGGTCCTGGTGAATGTACAGGTCCGGTCCAAAGAGGGCTGGCAGGAAAATTCCCGCATCCGGGAAGGCTGCCTGGAAATTGAAGAAGCCTTGGCGGGCCAGGGACGTCTGCTGCTGAGACCCTCCGGCACGGAACCCTTGCTGCGGGTTATGGTGGAAGGCCCGGAGCTTCCGGAGCTTGAGACGCTGGCTCACCGTCTGGCGGATGTGATCCGTCAGGAACTGGGATAGGGGTGATCGGATGGCATTGGGCACCGATATCATCGAGGTGGACAGAATCCGCCGGGCGGCTGAAAAACACCCGCGGTTCTGGCAGCGGATCCTGACCGAAAAGGAAGAGCGGTACTGCCGCGCCGCCAGCGATGGCATCCATTGCCTGGCCGGGCGTTTCGCCGCCAAAGAGGCGGTCATGAAAGCCCTGGGCACCGGCATGAACCAACTGAATTTCAATGAAATCGAGATACTGAATGATGCCACGGGCCGCCCGGTGGTCTGCCCGGGACCTGCCCTGGAACGGGTCATGGCTCTTCAAAGGATCCGCCGGATCGAGGTCAGCATATCCCACTGCAAAGCGTATGCAACGGCGGTTGCCTGGGCCCGGACGGCCGAAGCGGCGGCTGATCAAGGATAAAAAAATCAAACAGGCATAAGGAGGAAGCCCATCATGAAGATCGTCAGCGGAGCGGACATGAAACAAATGGACCGCTGGGCCATGGAGACCAGGCATATTCCGGAACTGTTGCTGATGGAAAACGCAGGCCGTGCGGTCGCTTCCCATGCGTGGCAAAATCTGTCCCGCCGCCGGAACCAAGCGGTGGTCCTGGCGGGCAAGGGCAACAACGGCGGCGACGCGCTGGCGGCTGCGCGCCATCTTCACCAGTGGGGTGCGGACGTCCGGCTGTTTTTACTGAACGATCCCCATGAGTTTTCCGCGGCGGCAAAAGAGAACTGGGGGTTTATCGAGGGTGCGGGGATCCGCTGGTATGTGCTGCGGGACAGCAACAGCTTCTATCCCCTGAAGCTCTGCCTTGAGACAGCGGCTGTTGCCATTGACGGTATCCTGGGCATCGGGTTTAAGGGCCAGCTGGCCGGTAACTATCTTCAGGCGGTACAAACCTTGAATCAGGGCAGCGCACCGGTCCTGTCCATCGACATTCCTTCAGGAATCGACGCCGATACCGGGCAGAAGGCCAACGAAGCCGTCCGTGCCAAAAAAACAGTCACCCTGGCCTACGGAAAGCAAGGCCTGTTCATTTATCCCGGCCGCGCGTATGCCGGCGAAGTTTTTGTTGAAGACATCTCACTGCCCCATGAAGCCATTGAATTGGTGGAATGCCCCGCCGAATGGGTGGACTCGGCCTATGCCTGGAGCCTGTTGCCCAAGGCGCCTTCCGACAGCCACAAGGGGTCCTTCGGCCATGTCCTTTCCGTGGCGGGGTCCCGGGGAATGATGGGGGCTGCCCTTCTGGCGGCGCGGGCTGTCATGCGCGGCGGCGCCGGGCTGGTGACCAGCGGCGTTCCGGATCAGCTGGCGGATGGCTTTAACCTGGCCTTCCCCGAGGGACTCACGATCCCGCTGCCATCCACCCCGGAGGAAGGATTGGCGCTGGAGGCGGCGGATGTGATCCTATCCGCGCTGGACAAGAAGCAGGCGCTGCTGATGGGGCCCGGCTTGAAACCCCACGAAAACCTGCCGCTGATCCTGGAGCAGGTGCTCAGCAGCACGGAAGTGCCGGCTGTTTTGGACGCAGGGGCGCTGTGGGCTTTGAAACAGAATCCTGACATGGTCCGGCGGGCTAAAGGCGCCTGTATTCTGACGCCTCATCCCGGGGAACTGGGCAGCCTTTTGGGCGTCACCTCCGCGGCCATTCAAAAAGACCGCTGCGGGGCGGTGCGGCAGGCGGCCAAAGCCTTCAACAGCATTGTGATCCTGAAGGGGGCCTCCAGCCTGGTGGCAGACCCGGATGGGAAACTATGGATCAACGCCACGGGCAATACCGCTCTGGCAACGGCAGGAAGCGGAGATGTCCTGGCCGGCGCAGTGGCCGCCTGGCTGGCCCAGGGGCTGGATCCCCTGTCTGCCGCCATACTGGCGGTGTATCTGCACGGAGCGGCAGGCGACGCGCTGCAGCATCGATATGGCGACCGGGGCGGATTGTCCGGCGAGACAGCGGAGCTGCTGCCGGAAGCTCGAAAAAAACTGATCCATGAAAACGAATCGAAAAAGGCGGCAGGAAAATGGCAAATTTCGCAATTACCAATGCAACGATTTATCCGGTAACCTCAGAGCCCATTGAAAAGGGAACGCTTTTATGGCAGGATGATAAAATCACGGCCTTGGGCATCGGGATCGAGATCCCGGAGGATGCCCAACGGATCGACGGCACCGGATGGGTGATCACCCCCGGGTTTGTGGATGCCCATACCCATGTGGGCATCCAGGAAGAAATTTATCAGGAAGGCGATGACCTGAACGAAATCGCCGAATCCGCCGTGACCCCCGAAATGAGGGCCATCGACGGGATCAATCCCTATGACCTGGCTTTCATGGACGCTCTCAGCGGCGGTGTGACCACGGTGATGATCGCGCCGGGCAGCGCCAATGTGATCGGCGGCTCCATCAGCATTTTGAAAACTGCCGGGACAGAGCTGGATCAGATGGTGATCGATCCGGAAGCCGGCGTCAAGGCGGCCTTTGGCGAAAACCCGAAACGGGTCTATTCCGAACTGAAGAAACTGCCCAGCACCCGCATGGGCATTGCGGCCTTGCTCCGGCAGGCTCTGACTGAAGCTCAGGATTATGAGATGAAGAAACGGAAGGACGAAACGGACGGCGAGGTGGTCGAACGGGATTTGGGCCTGGAGCTGCTGGTGCGCCTGCTGAACCGGGAAATTCCGCTGAGGGCCCATGCCCATCGGGCCGATGATCTTCACACGGCCATCCGGATCGCCAAAGAGTTTAACCTCGATTTAGTCCTGGAGCACGGCACGGAGGCAGGGAAAATGATTCCCATCCTGCTCAGGGAGAACATCCCGGTGGTGGTGGGACCCAGCTTTGCCAACCGGGCCAAGGTGGAAATGAAAGATATTGGCTGGAAGACCGCGGTGGACCTGGCTGAGGCCGGAGTCACGGTGGCGCTGATCACCGACCATGGCTGTACACCGATCCAATACCTGTCTCTCTGCGCCGCCATGACCGTCCGCTACGGAATGACCTGGCACAAAGCCCTGGAGACCATCACCATCAATCCGGCCAGGATCATGAAGCTGGATCATAGGCTGGGCTCCCTGGAGCCGGGCAAGGACGCGGATTTCGCCGTTTTTGACGGTGATCCGTTCCATTACAGGACCCGGACCCGGCGAACCTACGTCAATGGCCAGCTGGTCTGGGAAGGTTAGGAGAGGCGCATGATCGAGGAGCTTGTCTATGTGACCCATTCCCCTGAAGAGACCATGGCCTTGGGGAGAGCCCTGGGCTGCCTGCTGCAGGGCGGGGAGCTGCTGGCTTTGGAGGGGGACCTGGGCGCAGGAAAGACCCATTTCATCAAAGGATTGGCGGAAGGCCTGGAGGTGACCGAAACGGTGACCAGTCCCACCTTTGGCCTGATCCATGAATACAGAGGGCGTGTGCCCTTGGCCCATTTTGATGTATACCGGCTGGATTCTCCGGCTGAGCTGGAGAACCTGGGATATGAAGAGTACTTCTTCGGCGCCGGCGTCACCGCGGTGGAATGGAGTGACCAGATCCGGGATTATTTGCCGGAGGAATGCCTGAAAATATGTTTTACGGTGCTGGGCAGCCAGGAAAGACAGATCCGGTTCACGGCAGCAGGGGCAGCCTTCCGCGACCTGCTGGCTGAGCTGGAAAAGGCTTTCGGCGCGTTGCCCGTCAGCCAAAGGGAACATCCATAAATCAATCAAAGGAGCCGGAAGCCATGCTGATTTTAGGAATCGAGAGTGCGACCCCAGTGGCTTCGGTGGCTTTAGCCGATGAACGGGGCCTCGTTGGAGAAATCACTTTGAATATCGGACTGACCCATTCCGAGCAGCTGCTGCCCATGCTGGACCAGCTGCTGCAGCAAACTCGCTGCGGACTGGAGGATGTGGCTGCCATCGGGATTTCCTGCGGCCCGGGTTCATTTACCGGTCTGAGGATCGGAATGGCCACCGCGAAGGGCCTGGCTCAGAGCCGGGGCATTCCTGTCCTGGGAATCCCGACCCTGGAAGCCATGGCCTGGCAGCAAAGCGGGACGGCCGGCTTGGTCTCCGCCATGCAGAATGCCCGCCGGAATCAAATCTACGGCGCCCTTTACCGCTGGAAAGACGGAGGCGAGGGCCTTTATCCGGTTTTGGAAGCGATGATCCCCGCGGAGGCGGCCTCGCCGGAGGACTGGGCGCGGCGCCTTGACCGGCTGAATGAGCCGGTGGCCCTCATGGGCGACGGGGCCATCGTCTACGAGGCCACGTGGCGACAGCATCTGGGAAATCGGGCGCAGATCCTGCCACCCTACCTGGGGATCGCCCGGGGAAGCTTTGTGGCCCTTGCGGCCCGTGCGCGCTTCCAGGCGGGCCAACGCCAGGATTTTTACCAAATCAAACCGCTGTATATACGGGGGATCTGAGATGACCAAATATATGATCCGGCCGATGATCGATTCCGACATCCCCCAGATGGCGGAAATCGAAAAAATGGTCTTTCCGACGCCATGGACCGAGCATGCCTTTCGCAGCGAGCTGTCCGACAACGCCTTGGCGGTTTATCTCATCCTCGCCCCCGAGGAGGAGCCGGACCAAGTGATCGGCTATGGCGGGATGTGGCAGATCTTTGATGAAGCCCATATTACCAATGTGGCCATCCATCCGGACCACCAAGGCAAGAAATTGGGCCGGCTGCTGCTCCACGCCATGATCCAGTGGGCTTGGTCCAACCGGATGAGCCACATGACCCTGGAAGTCCGGCCCACCAACAAGCAGGCCATCGCCCTCTATGAAAAGGCAGGCTTCCGAAGTGTGGGGCGAAGGCCGGGATATTACGAAGACAACGGCGAAGATGCGATCATCATGTGGCTGCATCGAAAGAAAGACGAGGAAGAACAGGATGACCGAAAACTTTAAATGGGTGATGGGAATCGAAAGCAGCTGTGATGAAACGGCTGTGGCGATCCTCAAGGACGGGACTACCCTGGCAGCCAATCTGGTGTCGTCCCAGATCCCGATCCACAAAATATATGGCGGGGTGGTTCCGGAAATCGCCTCCCGCCAGCATATGGAGACCATCAATCTTCTGATCGACGAAGCCGCCCGGGAAGCAGGGATCACATTGCAGGATCTCGACGGGATCGTCGTGGCCAAAGGACCGGGATTGGTGGGCGCCTTGCTGGTCGGGGTCAGTACGGCGAAAGCCTTGGCCTATGGCCTCGGGATTCCGCTGCTGGGGATCAATCATATGGAGGGCCATATCTATGCCAACTGGCTTGCCCATGGGCCTATTGAGTTCCCTGCCCTGGGGCTGATCGTCTCCGGCGGACACACGGCGCTGATGCTGCTGGAAGACTACGGCTGCTACCGTCTTTTGGGGCAGACCCGGGATGACGCGGCAGGGGAGGCTTTTGACAAAGTGGCCCGGGCGATGAAATTAGGGTATCCGGGCGGGCCGGTCATTGAACAGCTGGCTGCCCAGGGTGATCCGAAGGCCTTTGATCTGCCCAGAGCCTGGCTCAAGGATCATCCTTGGGAATTCAGCTTCAGCGGCCTGAAGACGGCGGTTCTGAATTTGATCAATCAGGCCGCCATGCGGGGCGAGACCATTGACTCCAAGGATATGGCGGCATCCTTCCAAAGCTGTGTGGTGGAGGTGCTGACGGAAAAGACCATGGCCGCGGCCGAAGCCTTCAAGGTCACCCGTATCCTGATGGCCGGCGGGGTATCGGCCAATAAAGGACTTCAGGAGTCTCTGGGCCGCCGCTGCCGGGAGGCAGGGTACACGCTGTATTATCCGTCTCCAGCCTTATGCACCGACAATGCCGCTATGATCGCAGCGGCAGGATATCATCGTTTGAGACAGGGACACCGTTCCGGATGGGACTTGAATGCCCATCCTTCCCTTGGACTGGAGGAAATGTAAACGACGTGTGTTTTTTTAAAAATACAAAGTGCAAACGAATTGCCTGGAAAACCATGGAACAAACGGAAGATTCCGGATGCGGGTTTTGCAGTTGGCCTGCATAATAGAACGAATTTGCATACAGGTATTCTGTGGATAAGGCAATTAATATCCACAAGAATAGGCATTTTATATGTGGATAACCTTGTGGATAGTGTGGATAGGGGCATGCAAATTCTGTATATTGAGGTTCTGTCTTGCATTTTCAAGGAAAAAAGGCTACAATAATTTTGCATGCGAAATCCGACAGAGGGGTTTCGCGAAAAAACAAGGGTTCCATATCATCAGACCTACTCATCATTGATGAGGGGAAAAGGGGGAGAAGGACATGGCAGTGGTTGATCCTTACAAATCCGGTATGTTCAAAAAAGATCCATATTTCAAAAAGAAGGATTGCGAAGGCGAATTGTGTGTCGTTCTGGACGGCAAATTCGAAGGCAGAAAGCTTCAGCTGATGGTGCCCCGCTCCAGAGCATTCCTTGTGGGAGATATCCATGAACTGATCGCGACCGATGAACAGGAAGCTGCGCCCGGCGCAGAGGTCAACCGCATCGCTTACTGGGGATTCTTCGAAGTCGATAAAGCCACGGTGGTTGCCGTCGATGATGAGATCACCATCGGTGACAAAGCGGTGGGCCGTATTGCTGGATTCGATGAAACTCATATGCCGAACCATCTGAATGTTGTCATTAAAGTGGAGGAGAGAGTTCCCGGCGCAGAATTGGGCCTGGAGCTTGGTGACAAAGTTCGCATCGTCAAAAAGGCTTAAAGGGTTTCTATTGAATACATATTTTTTTATTTTTGAAAGGACGGGGTAGGTTATGGTTAAAGTTGTTGTTGTTGGTGGAGGTTGGGCCGGTACCGGCGCTGCGATTTCTGCAGCGAAAGCCGGCGCTAAGGTTACTTTGCTGGAGAGAACCGACATGCTTCTGGGCACCGGTCTGGTTGGCGGCATCATGCGGAACAATGGCCGTATGGTTGCAACCGAAGAATCGATTGCCATGGGAGCGCCTGAATTGTTTGACGCTTGCGATGAAACCGCTCGTCACAAAGACTTCGAATTCCCCGGTCACAAACATGCCACCTTATACGATGTGGCGAAGATTGAACCCGCTGTCCGCAGAAAACTGGAAGCTGCCGGTGTGGAATACCTCTGTGAAGCTCGCTTCAGCGATGTGGTCATGGATGGCAAAAAAATCGTTGCCGTGAAAGTTGAAGACGGCAGAACCTTCGAAGCCGACGTTTTCGTTGACGCAACCGGTACGGCTGGTCCCCAGGGCAACTGCGCCAAGTACGGCAATGGCTGCGCCATGTGCGTCCTGCGCTGCCCCTCTTACGGACCCCGCGTCAGCTTGGCCGGCAAAGCCGGTGCTGCTGAATTCATGGGCAAGAAAGGCGACGGTTCCTTCGGCGCCATGTCCGGCTCCTGCAAACTGCACAAAGATTCCCTGGCTGAAGATATTCAGAAAGAACTGAACGAAAAAGGCGTTGCTGTGATCCCCATCCCTGTGGAACTGCGCAAATCCGGCGTCCTGGCCAAGAAAGCCTGCCAGCAGTACGCCCTGCCTGAATTCGAAGAAAACATCATTCTTCTGGATACCGGCCATGCCAAATTGATGACCCCCTACTACAAACTGGATCAGCTCCGTCAGGTTCCCGGCTTCGAAAACGCTCGTTTCGAAGATCCCTATGCCGGCGGCAAAGGCAACTCCATGCGTTACATGGCAGTGTCCTACAGAGACAACTTCCTCAAAGTTGAGGGCGTTGACAACCTGTTCTGCGGCGGCGAAAAAGCCGGCCTGCTGGTTGGACACACCGAAGCCATCGTCACCGGCACCCTGGCTGGCCGCAATGCCGTCGCCTTCGCAGCCGGAAAAGAACTGCTGGAACTGCCCACCGAACTGGCCATCGGCGATGCCATCGACTATGTCGGCAAGCAGATGAGAACCGAAGAAGGCATCAAATTCAAATACACCTTCTCCGGCTCCGTTTACTTCAAACGGATGCAGGAACTGGGCATGTACACCGCTGACAAAGCCGCTATCCATGCAAAGGTTGAAAAACTGGGCATGACCGGCGTCTACGCTCAGAAACTCTGCTAAATCCGAAGGACGGCAATTACCTTAAGATGTTAATATGAATTCACGCTGCCGGCTGATCCTTGTGGTCAGCCGGCAACATGATGAAAATTAACCATATCATATTTTTAAAGGCGAAAGGATGATTTACATGTCTCAGATCGAAAAGAAACTCGAAGAAATGGGCCTCAAACTCCCCGCAGTCGCAAAACCGGTTGCAGCTTATGTTCCCGGCGTCAAAGACGGCAACACCATCTACACTTCCGGTCAAGTGCCCTTCGTTGACGGCGCATTGAAATATGCCGGCCATGTCGGCGCTGAATGCACTCCCGAAGATGCTTATGAAGCTGCTAAAATCTGCTGTCTGAACTGTCTGGCCATCGTGAAAGACCTGGCTGGCGACCTGGACAACGTGGAACAGATCGTTAAAGTCGTTGGTTTCGTCAGCAGCGCTGCCGGCTTCAACGGCCAGCCCAAAGTCATCAATGGCGCTTCCGAACTGCTGGGCCAGCTGTTCGGCGACAAAGGCGTTCATGCCAGAAGCGCAGTGGGCGTCAACGAACTGCCCTTGAACGTTCCTTGCGAAGTTGAGATGATCGTCAAGATCAAAGCCTAATCATCCTGAATAGATCTGGAACAGAAGGCCGGAGAGACTTTGTTCTCTCCGGTTTTTTGCAGCTTTGGCAAGCTTTTTGCCGTGCAAGAGACCCTCGAATTTCACCAAATGGAGAAAAAAGATGAAAGACAAAGGGAAAAGAAGCTATAAAGAGATATATTTGAAAAACAGCTGATTACGGCCATTGATTTACGCTCCCTCATTGACTATGATAAAAGAGCAGTTTAGCACTCGACGGCATCGAGTGCTAATAAAACCTTAAAAAAGGATATTTTGAAGGAGGTCCATATCATATGAACATCAAACCCCTTGGCGAAAGACTTTTGGTAAAACCGATCGTTGCCGAACAGAAAACAGCTGGCGGCATTGTTCTGCCTGACACTGCCAAAGAAAAACCCCAGCAGGGCGAAGTCCTGGCGGTGGGCAGCGGCAAGATGCTGGACAACGGAACCCGCATCCCCATGGAAGTCAAAGTCGGCGATAAAGTCCTCTATTCCAAATATGCCGGTACTGAAATCAAAATCGACGACCAGGAACTGCTCATCCTGATGGAACGGGACGTCCACGCGATCCTGTAAGTTCTGAGCAGATCCCCGGGCGAAACCCAAAGACTAAGAAATGATTGGAAGGAATGATAGAACATGGTCAAACAAATCCAGTTCGGAGAACAAGCCCGCAAATCTTTGGAAAAAGGCGTCAACACCCTGGCTGACGCCGTGAAAGTCACTTTAGGGCCTAAAGGCCGCAACGTGGTCTTAGATGCCAAATTCGGCTCCCCCACCATCACCAATGACGGCGTGACCATCGCCCGCGACATCGACCTGGAAGACGCTTTCGAAAACATGGGCGCCCAGCTGGTCAAAGAAGTCGCCACCAAAACCAATGACGTAGCCGGCGACGGCACCACCACCGCCACCCTGCTGGCCCAGGCCATCATCCGAGAAGGCCTGAAAAACGTGGCTGCCGGCGCAAACCCGATGATTCTGAAAAAGGGCATCGAAAAGGCCGTGGAGATCACCGTAGAAGAACTGCGCAAACAGGCGAAACCTGTTGAATCCAAAGAAGCCATCTGCCAGATCGCTTCCATCTCTGCCGCAGACCCCAAGATTGGCGAACTGATTGCGGAAGCCATGGAAAAAGTCGGCAACGACGGCGTCATCACCGTGGAAGAATCCCAGACCATGGAAACCCTGCTGGAAGTGGTCGAAGGCATGCAGTTTGACCGCGGCTACATTTCCGCCTACATGGCCACCGATAGAGACAAAATGGAAGCCAGCCTGGACGATGCTCTGGTTCTGCTGACCGATAAAAAAATCGCCAACATCCAGGAAATCCTGCCCATTCTGGAGCAGGTTGTCAAGGTCGGCAAACCCTTGCTGCTGGTTGCTGACGATATCGAAGGCGAAGCCCTGGCGACCCTGGTCCTCAACAAACTGAGAGGCACCTTCACCTGCGTTGCTGTGAAAGCCCCTGGCTTCGGCGATCGCCGCAAAGCTCAGCTGGAAGACATTGCCATCCTGACCGGCGGTTCCGTGATCAGCGAAGAAATGGGCACCAAGCTGGAAAACGCCACCCTGGATATGCTGGGACAGGCGTCCAAGATCCGTGTCGGTAAAGAAAACACCACCATCGTGGAAGGCAAAGGAGAAAGAGCTGCTATCGACGCCCGGATCAGCCAGATCAAAAACCTCATGGAAGAAACCCTTTCCGAATTCGAAAAGGAAAAATATCAGGAACGGTTGGCCAAGCTGGCCGGCGGTGTTGCTGTGATCAAAGTCGGCGCAGCCACCGAAACCGAACTGAAAGAAAAGAAACACCGCATCGAAGACGCTTTGGCCGCAACCCGCGCCGGCGTTGAAGAAGGCATTGTCGCCGGCGGCGGCACGGCCCTTCTGGATGCCCAGTCTGCCCTGGACAACGTCAAAGGCAACAACTCCGACGAGGACACCGGCATCTCGATCATCCGGAAAGCCCTGGAAGAACCTGTGAAGCAGATCGCCTTCAACGCAGGTGCCGAAGGCTCCGTGGTGGTGGAGAAGGTCAGAGCCTCCAAAAACGGCATCGGTTACAATGCGTTGCTGGACCGTTATGAAGACATGATCGCTGCCGGCATCGTGGACCCCGCCAAGGTGACTCGCTCTGCGCTGCAGAACGCGGCTTCCATCGCGGCCATGCTGCTGACCACGGAATGCCTGGTGGCCGACAAACCCGAGCCTGCCGGCGCAGCCGGACCCGGCGGCATGCCCGGCGGCATGCCCGGAATGGGAATGATGTAATCCAAAGATAAAGCGAAGCCGCCCGTCAGGACCATTCCTGACGGGCGGCTTCTGCATATTCGTTGTTTTCTTAAAGGTATGCCGCTATTATGGATTAGTACAACGTCTGTCTTCAGATCAATATGGCGTTAAAGCGTAAAGGTATGAATAGACCAGGTATAGGATTGCGATGAGAATCAGTGCAATGACGGACAAGATTGTATAGGTATTTTGGCTCTGAACGACTCCAAAAATCAAACCGATAAGCGAAAGAAGGATTAAACCAATACCGAGAATCATAAACCAAATCTCCTTTTAAACCAGGTAAGATCGCATTACTGAACCGCTGGAAACGCAGATCGTTCAGAGGCTATCTTAATTATGAGCCAAGAAACAGCCTAAAACAACAGAAATAAACAACAGCCAGTCGCAGGCCTTTGGCTTGCCATTCGCGCTTGACACCACAATCCAAAGGATGTTATACTGCAAAAAACAAAAAAGACAGTTCATTTGCACCATCCTGTCTCAAAATAAAACTAGGGCTGATATTTTGTAATTTTGGATAAGAGAATATGTGTCGCATCACAGAAATATCTTATGAACCAAGATAAAAAAGCAGGCTAAGTTTTATGCCTGCTTTTTTTATTATTTTCTGAGGCCATGGGGGACAAGCGGTGTTTCAGCAGCCGGGATGCTTTTCATGAAACAACAAAGTGCAGAAAGATTGGCAATGCATAGGACCCATAATTAAGGAAACCCTTTGAGAAGCAGATGAACATACTATTTATGCACCAGATCAGCCACGAAGAGGGGGATTGAACATGAGAAACAGACTTTCTGAAATTCGCAAGAGCCTTAGAGTGAAACAATACGATCTTGCAGCGGCGCTTGGGGTCACAAGGCAAACCATGTGCGCCATTGAAAAGGGGCACTGGGACCCTTCGATACGATTGGCCTACCGAATTGCCAAACACTTTGACAAACAGATCGAGGATGTGTTTATTTTTGAAGAAAATTGATTCGTATGGCTTCGAGCTATTCACTTCAGCCATACTTCAAAGGCCACGGTCCGACAACGGGCGTGGCCTTTGATATTTTCGATAGACTTAGGCTGAGCATGCCTTGCTGATTTTAGCGCAGGCAGCCTTCGCCGCCCATGAGGGCGGTCAATTCTTCGATGCGCTCCAGGGGGAAGGGCGGGTCGCTCAATGGCTTCAACGCGATGGACATCAGCTTCATCGGGTTGTCGTCCGCAGCGACCCGGTTTGAACTTAAATGTCCGCACCGCTGGCAGCGATGGATGATTGCCCACTCTCCATTCTTTCTGACCCACACACCGATGGGCTCCATGATGCCGCCGCAATCGGAGGCACGGTCACCCGGTTTTTGATCCACATGAAGGCTTGAAAGACAGTTCGGGCAATGATTCCGATGCTCGCTTGCGGCGCCCTCCGGAAGGACCGGGCGGCCGCATACTTTGCAGGTAAAGCTGTCCTTGCAGGCATGGTTCCGATAGTAACCTTTTGAGTATAGTTTTCTTTTATTTTCTCGATTCACGAAATTAACCTCCAAGTCGTTGATTGATGCAACGGATGGGAGGTCTTGCAGAGATTAGTCGATGCAAGCCTCCCGGCTTGCAACAATCTCCATGGATGTTTTGATTTTCAAAAAAATTCTCCTTTTTTCTGCTTTTGCCGTCCAAAGCCGGCTAACAACAGTATAGCAAATGGTGATATAATTTCAATAATCAAAGCTTACGCCAGGAAAAAAACCGTCTTGATCCATTTTTATAGCCATGTCCCCGCAATAGATCGAAGCGCAAAAGAGGCGGCCGGGAAATTCCCTCATTTGCAACCGCCGGTTGCGAAGATTCCAAGCCGGCTTTATAGATTGTAAACAGGCAAAGGATGT
>CALMWJ010000135.1 GCA_937873525.1 uncultured Peptococcaceae bacterium
CGCCTTGGCATGGATCTTTTCGGCGAGAAGACATACCGCACGGGCGACGGAATCGGAGGTGGTTTCTTCCTGGCTGTCCATGGAGGCGAAATAATGCAGAAAGCGCTGGCGCCATATCTCGGAGGCTTCCGTAGTATCGGCGATGCGGGACATGGTGGAGACCGCTTCCTGGGGATAGAGGCCCGCCGCCGTTTCACCGGACAGCATGATGGCGTCGGTGCCGTCCAGGATCGCGTTGGCCACATCGCTGGCCTCTGCCCGGGTAGGCCGGGGATTACGGATCATGGAATCCAGCATCTGGGTGGCGGTGATCACCGGCTTGCCCACTTGATTGCAGCGCTGGATCATCAGCTTTTGCACCAAGGGCACCTCTTCGGGGGAGATTTCAACGCCCAGGTCGCCCCGGGCCACCATCAGGCCGTCGGCCTCAGCCAGGATATCCTCCATCTGGTCCACGCCCTGGCGGCTTTCGATTTTGGCAATGATAAATTGGTGCCCCCCCAGCTCATCCAAATACTGCCGGATGCTGCGTACATCGTCAGCGCTGCGGACAAAGGAAGCGGCAATGATGTCGACGCCCTGGGAAACACCGAAACGCAGGTCCTTCCGGTCCTTTTCCGTCATGACCGGAAAGGGAAGGGCGGTGCCGGGCACATTGACCTTGCGGCGATGGGTCAAGGTCCCTCCATTTTTGACTAGGCACAGGATATCCGTCTCAGTGGTTTGCAGCACCTCGAGGCGAATCAGTCCGTCATCCAGCAGAATGGTCTGACCGGGCTTCACAGAGGCGGGCAGCTGATCGTAGGTGACAGAAATCTGGGCTGAGTCTCCGGGAACCTGACGGGTGGTCAGGGTGAATTCCTGCTCGGCCTTCAGTTCCGCGGTTTGATCGGCAACCTGTCCGGTGCGGATTTCTGGACCCGAGGTATCCAGCATGATGGCCACCGTTTTCCCGGCTTCCTGGGAAGCCTGCCGCAAATTACGGATCCGCTGGTCGTGTTCTTCATGGGAGCCGTGGGAAAAATTCAGTCGGGCAACATCCATCCCGGCCTTCAGAAGAGACTGGAGCATATCCGGGGAATCCGAGGCCGGGCCCAGGGTGCAGCCGATTTTGGTCTTTCGCAT
>CALMWJ010000136.1 GCA_937873525.1 uncultured Peptococcaceae bacterium
GCGCTTTGTCCTGCTGGCAGACGGCAGAATACAGCCTATCCGGAAACAGCAAGACGGCTGCTGTACGCCGCTTGCCGGTGAAACGTTGCGGGCGGCCGGCAGTTCGGCACAATCCCAAGCTTATGTGGCAAGGCAGTGGAAAGGCCGGCCGGAAGCCGCTCCCAGCCTAGGAACGAAACCGGTTGGCCAAAATACGCCCTGTCGTTTGGATGACTTTTTGCGGCGCCTGGAAAACTATACCCTGGCCGTCTCCTGCATGGCGTTTCAGGATGCTTGGAATCTTGACCTGGACCGGCTGCGCCAATGCTACATCCATACCGTCCGGGAGGATCTGCGGCTGATCCCCTTCTGTGCGTACAATCTAACTTCTACCGACGGAAAAACGCTGTACAGGCCAAACCACCGATAGGAGCTGATGGTCTCCATGATCAAAACAAATCCTTTGGAAGCCTGGATCGCCCAAAAATCCGGCCAGCCGGGACAGCCTCTTGACCGGGGACGGCTTGAAAGCTACCAACTGGAAAAGCTCCGGGAAACCCTTGAGCTGGCCGCTTCAAATAGCCGTTATTATCGTCAAGCCCTGGCCGGCATCGATCCCGGCCATTTGATATCCCTGCGGGATGTTGTGAAGCTTCCCTTCACCGCTCCGGATCAGCTGATGGCCGATCCGCTGGCCTTCGTCTGCGTATCCCAAAGCGAGATCAACCGGGTGGTGACATTGCCGACCTCAGGCACCACAGGGCCGTCAAAACGAATTTTCTTTACGGCCGAGGACCAGGAATTGACCCGGGATTTTTTCCATATCGGCATGTCCGTCATGGTTGATCCCGGCGATCACGTGTTGGGCCTGCTGCCCGGACCGCTTCCGGGAAGCATCGGCGCGCTGCTTCGGGAAGGCTTAGCCCGCATGCAGGTCGAAACCACGGTTTTCGGGCCGCTGATTGATCCTGCGGTGGCACTGAAGGCTATGGAACAGTCCAGGCCGGATTGCCTGGTGGGCATCCCGCAGCAGATGCTGGCCTTGGCCCGCTATGCACAGGCGGGTTATGGCAGCGGCTTGAAAGCCCTGAAGAGCATCCTGCTGAGCACAGACCACGTCCCTTCAGCCATCGTCCAGGAATTGGAAGGTTATTGGCATTGCCCGGTCTATCAGCATTACGGCATGACCGAGATGGGCTTGGGGGGCGGCGTGGACTGCGCCTTGCGCAGCGGGTACCATCTGCGGGAAGCGGACCTGTTGTTCGAAATCATTGATCCTCAAAGCGGACATCCTGTCCCCGCCGGTTCATACGGAGAGATCGTCTTCACCACCCTGACCCGCAAGGGCATGCCCCTGATCCGTTACCGCACCGGCGACGCAGGTCGGTTTCTGTCCGGACCATGCCGCTGCGGCAGCTCTTTGCTGCGTCTGGAGCATATCAAACGAAGACTTTCGGCTGGCATTCCATTGCCAAATGGCTCTATGCTATGGCTGGATGAATTGGATGAGGCCCTCTTCGGGCTCCCGGGACTGGTGGACTTTGCTGCAGCGATCTCCGGCGGGTCGCTCCCCTTGACGCTGCAGCTTTCGGTGGCTGTGGTCCCGGGATCAACGCTCGGAACGGATGAGATCGCAGCATGTCTGGAGAGCATGACCGGTTTGACCAAATGGATACATGCTGGTCATATCCAACCGGTCATCCGTATCCGTTCCTATGATCCATCCATGAGTCGGGGTGTGCAGAAGCGAGTCTTGCGCGACCTGCGTTAAAAAAGAGGCAGACTCCGGGCCGCCGCGACGATGCGTGGGGTTTAGGCGTCTGCCTCTTTTTCAATATTTGGAGCTTTCTCTCCAAAATCAAGAATCCTCTGACTCCCCTTGATTCCGGTGGGCCTCCAGGATCCCCATCACCTTATGGTATGTGTCTGAAATGATATTGCCGCACTGGACCGGATATTCCGAGTCCAATTCCAATTTATAGTCCAGGATTCCCTGGCATTCCCGGGTTTGATAGGTTCCATCAAACCAATCCAAAAGCTCCTGAACCATAGCATTCACTTCAGGGTCGGGCTGTTCCCCTGCAGCACCTTTGCCGGCGTGCAGCCCTATCAGGCAAGCTCCGCCGGTAAGGGCGCCGCAGGCACCTCCAGACTTGCCCATTCCGCCGCATAATCCATGCATTGCCCGGACCAGGTCCGGGTTTTCTTTTCCCATTGCATCCAATCCCAGAATCAGCAAGATCTGACTGCAGCAAAAGCCCTGGGAAGCCAGCTGAAATAACCGGAAGGCATCCATTGTCATGATCTTCACCCCTATTTATCCTCAAGGCTTTGCTCGACCTCGAACATTTTTCCCATGGCCAATTCCTCCGTGATCAGGACCAGGCCACAGCGGGCACACTTCAACTCTTCCACCCGGATTTCGTTTCCCAGATAGGTCACCGTCACCGTTCCCTTTTGGAGGTCTTCCCCGCATTGGCTGCATTTCCATTTCGTTTCAGGCTGTTGTCCGGCTTCCTTATTCATGGCTTCACGTCCTCAATAACTTCCATTCTGTGACTATAGGCATTATGGATCCGGTAGCCGTCGGCTTCCGGGCTGTACTCCACCCAATAGGTTACCCGTGCCGGCCGGTGATGAGCCAGGCTGCGGCCGTCCTCCGGATCGAAAAACTTCCGGCCTGTGCGTTCTGCGGCCTCGATCACCTGCTGAACATCCTCATCCAGGATCAAGCGTTCTTCCAGTCGCTTGCGGATTTCTTCGCTGCAGTACAGCTTGATGCTTCTATATTCTGCTTCCATCGGTTGTTTCTCCTGCCATTTCTCGTTAAGCAAGCTTCGTTTAAGCTGAGCCCGGTTCTCGTGGCGCCGTGTAAATCCGGGGTCATTTCTCGAAGCCGGATCCAGAACTTCCCCGGGGTACATCAAGTCTAGAATGTGCACAGCACGCTTGCCTGCGGCGGCAAACCGGTCACGGCACATGGCGCAGTAGGTGACGTAATCCAACGGACTTTCCTGAGTCCGTTTCTCGGTGACACGCTTTGCCAAACCCGGATTGGCATAACCCATGAGCCCCCCAAACCCACAGCACTCGGTCAATTCTTTGTGAAGAGGCAATTCCTCCAGATGGTGGCCCAGGCTTTCGAGAATATGACGCACCGCTTCCTGGATCCCGGACTCATGCCGGGTGGTGCAGGGATCCTGGACCGCCAGGTGTAAAGGCCGGATCGGGGCAGACGAGCGGGGAAATCCCACCTCGTCCAAGATCTCCCAAAGGGATCGGACCGGCAGCTTCCCTTTGAACATCGCATAACAGGACGAGCAAGCCACGATCAGCTCCGGTTTCCCTAAGCGCTCCCATTGGGCGGTCAGCTGGTTGAA
>CALMWJ010000137.1 GCA_937873525.1 uncultured Peptococcaceae bacterium
GAGCTTTAGAAATGCTCGTTAATGCAAATTCATTATACTAGGGGACGGAGCAACCTCACCCTAAACGACAAAACTGCCGCATCTTCCGATGCGGCAGAATCATGTGTTAATCGAATTGAGTCCGTTGAACTGATTTTAATCCTCTTCGGCTTCCAGCTTGTCTGCCAGTTCCCTGGCAAAATGGCCCAGATCGTTCTCGACATACGAGCGCATGGTGCCGGCACATACGGTGTAGATGACGATATCTTCCCAGTCTTTGGGGATATTGTATTTTTTCAGCATTTTACGGACTTTCACCGCCGCGCGGATTCCTTCACCGGAACCGATGGAATTGATCTCGCTGACAACATCCGAGTTCCCCTTAACCACTTTCTTATAGCCGGGCAGGATATACTGGATTTTTTCGAAAACCCCTTGGTCCTGGGTGTTCACAACGACAAAACAAGGTGATCCCTGACTCATGGACATGGCATGGCCAATGATTTTGGTATCGACGATATGGATTTTAGGGTTCTTCGCCCGAACCGCTTCATCAATAAACGCAGAGGTAGCCATGTTCATCAGAATGGCGCCGTCTTTCGCAATATCAGCCAACTGGCTCATGACCGGATTGACAGCCGGTGTCGGCAATACGACGTCGATGATATCCGCATCTTTAGCCGCATCCAAGGTCAAAGCATAGGTTCCGCCGATTTCCTCTGCAAGCGCCTTCGCTTTGATTTCATCTGTGTCGATGACCAGTTTTTCAACATCATTGGGAAGTTGCTTGCCGACGATGCTGCCCATGCGGCCGGCACCGATTACTGCTACCTTTAATGTCATGATTCTTTCCTCCCCTTGTTTTTGTTGTCTTATTATAGTCATAAACAAGCTGAAGTTGCAACCATAAAACATTCTCATTTCCGGAACAGCCAACCGTTATTATTTTAGATAATTTTAATTTGTCAGAATATTTTCCATCATAATTTTAGGCAAAAGGTCATCCATAAGCACTTCATTCCATGATACAATATTGACAATAAAAATATTATGGATCGATTCCATAATCTGAGGGGAGCCGATCGCAGGGATGGATAGAAATTTTTGGATTCGCATGGCCGTATTCCTTTATGCATTTCTCAATGTGGTCTATTACTTCCTTCCATTCAGACCCATCTATTATTCAGGAATTGCCATTTTATTCTATGTGCTGTCTCAGTCCATGATCAACATGCCGAAGGTCAACAAGCGCGTATGCATCGGCTTGTTTATTTTAGGTGCCGCTTTGATGGTGTATTCCGGTGCCGGCCTCTCTGCCTGGATCAAGGGGCTGGGCAAAAACGGCCTTCTGATTGCGCTTTTCGTCTGCGCACCGATGCTCAATATGCCTTTTACTTATGTCGATTACCAATCTGAGCTGAAAAATGTCGCCAAATGCTATATGCATACCATGATCCCTTTTTACATTCTGATTGCGATCCCCACCCATATTTTTGCCGCCCTTACCGGCTTTGCGGCTTTTGCGATCATGTACAATCTATTTCTTGAAACCAGTAAGCTCTACAATTCCGAAGATATATTCATCTCTTCGCTGGCCCGCAGTTACTCAACCTCCGGTTTCTGGGGTACTTCCTGGGCATCGGTTCTTCTGGTGGTCACGGAACTTGGAATTCCCTGGTATCGCATCATACCGGTGGGCATCTTTTTCGCCATTGTCTCCGTATCCATCAACCTGATCAGCATTAAAATTAAAATGATGAAGGAACCCGACCGCTTTCCCCGTTTGGAAAAGGATCAGAATACTGTGGTTCATTGGGGCAAGATCTGGATGATGCTGTTTCTGGCCATTTTGATCGTCTCGATCACTTTGATAATCAATATCAGCACCAATTGGAATCTGCTGGCCATCGTCCCCTTGGTTTCTTTTACTTTTCCCTTGGCTGTGGCGCTGCTTCAAAAAAAGGTCCCCGAGTATAAAAACGGGCTTAAGTCGTATTATGACAAATCTCTCTATAAATGTCAGACTGAAACCACTTTATTCACAGCAGCCGGCTTTTTGGCCACCGCACTGGAAGTGTCTGGCGTCAGTGCAAAAATACCGCATCTGATTCCCGGCTTTCTCGTCCATTATCCGCCGCTGTTGATTTTGTCGCTGATGCTGCTTTTGATCATTCCCGGCCAATTGGGGATCCATCCGGTGGC